>CAZVHV010000040.1:0-11029 GCA_964627025.1 uncultured Oscillospiraceae bacterium
CATCCTCCACGGGGTGAATCCGTGGCTCGCCTGTCTGCTCGCCTTCCTCGCCGGCGCCCTGACGGGGTCGGTGACCGGCCTGCTCCATGTGAAGATGGGCATCACCGACCTGCTCTCCGGCATCCTCGTCATGACCGCCATGTGGTCGGTCAACCTCATCATCACGGGCAAGTCGGCCGTCCTCCAGTTCTTCAACAAGCCGACCATCTTCAACTCCGGCCCGCTCAGGCTGCTGCCCGCCGCGGTCTATCAGCACCGCCAGGTGCTGGTGGTCTTCCTGCTGGCGGCCGCGGTGAAGCGCGCGCTCGACTGGTTTCTGGGCACCAAGCAGGGCCTGCTGCTCCGGGCCACCGGCGACAACAGCCAGTATGTCGTCAGCCTCGGCAGGGACCCGGGCACCATGAAAATCCTCGGCCTCGCCCTCGGAAACGGCTGCACCGCGCTGGCCGGCTCGGTGCTGGCGCAGGTGGGGGAGAACGCCGACGTCAACGCGGGCAAGGGCATGGTGGTCATGGCCCTCGCCGCCGTGATCATCGGCACCAACGTCTTCCGCCATGTGAAATTCCTCAAGCCCACCACCATGGCCCTGCTGGGCGCCCTGCTCTATAAAGCCTGCCTGCAGGCCGCCCTCCAGCTCGGGCTGCCCACCCACTACCTCAAGCTGCTGATGGCCGTCCTCCTCACGGCGGCCCTCCTGTCCCAGCGCATCGCGAAAAAGAAGGGGGTGAGCGCGCATGCCGCGTGACGGTACGGCCCTTCCCCTGGTGCGCCTCGCGCACATCGACAAGACCTTCAACCGCGACACCGTCAGCCATATGGAGCTGTTCCGCGATTTTTCCTTCACCATCGGCGAAGGGGAGTTCCTCTCGGTGGTCGGCTCCAACGGCTCGGGCAAGACGACCCTGCTCAACCTCCTCTGCGGCAGCCTGCCGCCCGACGCCGGCGCCATCTTCCTGCGGGACAGGGACATCACGAAGATGCCGGAGTACCGGCGCGCCGCCCGGATCGGCAGGGTCTTCCAGGACCCGGCCAAGGGCACCTGCCCCTCGCTCACCATCCTGGAGAATCTGGCGATGGCCGACAACAAGGGGAAGCCCTTCGGCCTGAGCCGCAGCGTGAACCGGAAGCGGCTGGACTACTACCGGTCGCAGCTGGAGCTGCTCCGCCTGGGGCTGGAGGACAAGACGGCGCTGCCCGTGGGGGTCCTGTCGGGCGGCCAGCGCCAGGCGCTCGCCCTGCTCATCTCCACCATGACCCCCATCGACCTGCTGGTGCTCGACGAGCACACCGCCGCCCTCGACCCAAAATCCTCGGAGAACGTGATGTCGCTCACCGAAACGGTGGTGCGGGAGAAAAAGCTCACCGCCATCATGGTCACCCACAACCTCCGCTTCGCCGTGGAGTACGGCAGCCGCCTCGTGATGATGCACGCGGGCCGGGCCGTCATCGACGCGGCGGGCGCGGAAAAGGAGAAGTACACCATCCAGGACCTGCTGAAGGTCTTCAACGAGATCTCCGTCGAATGCGGAAACTGAAAAAGAGGGCGCGGCGGAACCTTCCGCCGCGCCCTCTTTTTTTCTGCCGCCCGTTTTGACAAAAGGCGACATTCCTCAGACGCTATAATCCGAGTATACCAGAATCTGGGATACTCGGATTTTTCTTTTTTTAAAAACGGGAGGGACAAACCATGTCGGTGACCTGTACCAGCAGCGACCGCAATCTGACCGCCGTGATTTCCGGCGAGGTGGACCATCACGGCGCGAAAGCCATCATGGAGGAGCTTGAGCGGCAGATCGATCTCGCGCTGCCCAGACACCTCGTCCTGGACCTGTCGGGCGTCACCTTTATGGACAGCTCGGGCATCGCCGTGCTCCTGCGGGCGTGGCGGCAGATGCAGGGCCTGAACGGCAGCGTGCGGGCCATCCACGTGCCCGCGCAGG
Source organism: uncultured Oscillospiraceae bacterium (assembly GCA_964627025.1). Taxonomy (GTDB): domain Bacteria; phylum Bacillota; class Clostridia; order Oscillospirales; family Oscillospiraceae; genus JAEWRY01. The sequence continues at coordinate 1,941 of CAZVHV010000040.1, forward strand.
CGGCCAAAGTGCTCCGCGCGGCCGGGGTGGAGCGGATCATCAAGCTCGACACATGAATTCCGGACGGATGAACAGAAAGGGGAATTTACATATGAAACCAATCAACGAGGCCACGCTCGTCTTTCTCTCGCGCTCGGCCAACGAGGGGTTCGCGCGCACTGCGGCCGCCTGCTTCATGGCGCAGCTCGACCCGACGCTGGACGAGCTCGGGGACGTGAAAACGGCGGTGAGCGAGGCGGTGACCAACGCCATCGTGCACGCCTACCCCAGCTGCCTGGGCAAGGTGACCATGCGCCTGCGCCTTTTTGTCGACAACACGATGGAGATCATGGTGAAGGACAAGGGCGTCGGCATCGAGGACGTGGAGCGGGCCAGGACCCCCCTCTTCACGACCGGGAACGAGGAGCGCTCGGGCATGGGCTTCACCATCATGGAGAGCTTCATGGACACGCTGACCGTCCGCTCCGCGCCCGGAAAGGGCACCACCGTGACCATGCGCAAGAAGGTCTCCCGCCGGGCGGGCGGGGCGCGGTGAAAGCGGCGGAAAAGCTCTCGCTGCTGGAAACCGCTCGGCAGGGGGACAACGACGCCTGCCAGCGCCTGCTGGAGGAGAACGCCGGCCTGATCTGGAGCATCGTCCGCCGCTACCACGGGAGGGGCGTGGAGGCGGAGGACCTCTACCAGCTGGGCTGCCTGGGCTTCCTGAAGGCGGTGCGGGGGTTCGACTGCACCTACGGGACCCAGTTTTCCACCTACGCCGTGCCCAAGATCGCCGGCGAGATCCGCCGCTTCCTCCGGGACGACGGCATGGTGAAGGTGGGGCGGAGCGTTAAGGAACGGGGCGGCCTGGTGCGGTTGGCCCGCGACCGGCTGAGCAGCGCGCTGGGGCGGGAACCGACCCTGTCCGAGCTGGCGGCCGAGACGGGGATGGAGGCGGAAGAGATCGCCGAGGCCGAGATCGCCGCCGTCCCCGTGACCTCCCTCCAGCTGGAGACGGGGGAAGGGGGGTTTACGCTGGAAGACCTCCTCGGCGTGGACGGCATGGAGGAGCGCGTGGTGGAAAAGGTGGCCCTGCGCGCCGCCATCGACCGCCTTCCCGAGCGGGAGCGGAAGGTGATCTTCCTGCGCTACTTCAAGAACCTGACCCAGGAGCAGTCCGCCCGCGTCATGGGGGTGAGCCAGGTGCAGATCTCCCGCATCGAGCGCAGGGCGGTGGACGGGCTGCGGGAGCAGCTGACGGCCGAGCCGGAATAGGCGCGGACCGGTCTGCGCATCATAATTCCTGCAAGGCATGGTTTACAAATGCCGCCGCAGGTTATATGATGGTTTGGGTGATGAAGATGGAGAAAGATCCTATTTTATATATCGTCGTGCCCTGCTACAACGAGGAGGCCGTGCTGCCCGAAACGGCGCGGCGCCTCCGGGCGAAGCTCGAGGCGCTGATCGGGGCGGGGAAGGTCTCGGCCGGGAGCAGGGTCCTGCTGGTCAACGACGGCTCAAAAGACGGGACCTGGGAGGTCATCCGGCGCCTGCACCGCGACTGCGCGCTTTTTTCCGGGGTGGACCTCACCCGGAACCGGGGCCATCAGAACGCGCTGCTCGCGGGACTGATGACGGCAAAGGAGCGCGCCGACCTGGCGATCTCCATGGACGCCGACCTGCAGGACGACATCGACGCGGTGGACGAGATGGTGGACAAGTATCTGGACGGCTGCGACATCGTGTACGGCGTGCGCGTGTCCCGCAAAAAGGACAGCTTTTTCAAGCGGACCACGGCCGAGGGCTTTTACCGCCTGATGAATTTCATGGGGGCCGACCTGGTGTTCAACCATGCCGACTACCGCCTGATGTCCCGGCGCGCGCTGGAGGGGCTGGCGCAGTTCCGGGAGGTCAACCTGTTCCTGCGCGGCGTGGTGCCCATGATCGGCTACCGCACCGACACCGTGTCGTACGAGCGGGGCGAGCGCTTCGCGGGGGAGAGCAAGTACCCGCTGAAAAAAATGCTGGCCTTCGCCCTGGAGGGGATCACCTCCCTCTCGGTCCGCCCCATCCGCTACATCACGGGGCTGGGCGTCTTTATTTTTTTTGTCAGCATCCTCATGCTCCTGTACATCCTGACGCGCCGCTTCGCCGGCGAGACCGCCGCCGGATGGGCCAGCGTGGCCTGCTCGGTATGGGCGATCGGCGGGCTGATCCTGCTTTCGCTCGGGGTCATCGGGGAATATATCGGAAAAATCTATCTGGAGACCAAGGGCCGTCCGCGGTTCCTGATCCGGGAGGTCCTGGAGGGCGGCCGTGAGACGTTGGATTGACCATACCTTTCTGAAATTTCTGCTGGTGGGGGTCAGCAACACCCTGCTCTCGGCCGCCATCATGTTCCTCCTGTACAACCTGGCCGGCTGCTCCACCACGGCCTCCTCGGCCGCGGCCTTCACGGCGGGCGCGCTGCTCAGCTTTTTCCTGAACCGCTGCTTCACCTTCCGCAGCGAGGAGGGCTTCTGGAAGTCCGCGGTGAAGTTCGCGCTCAACGTGGCGGTCCTGTGGGCGGTCTCCTACCTCTGGATGCAGAAATGGCTGGCGGCCCTGCTCCTGGGCGGCGGCATGGCCCTCGTGTGGGCGGACAACCTCTCCATGCTGCTGAGCATGGGGTTCTACACGGTGCTCAATTACCTGGGCCAGCGGTTTTTCGCCTTCCGGAAATGGTGAATACCTATGAAGTTTTCGTGAACATGAGGGCCGATACCTTGCATCGTGCATAAAAAGGGTATAGAATGAAACCATACTCCAGTCCGATAAATAACAGGAGGTAAAGGAAAATGGCTCTGTTTGAAAAGTTCAGAGATAAGGCGATGAACCTGGCCGGGGCCGGCATGAGCAAGGCCATGGAGGTCGGGGAGATCGCCAAGCTCAACCTGGCCAACGCCTCGGAAGAGGAAAACATCAAGAAGGCCTATATGGAGATCGGCAAGCGCGTCTACGAGGCGACCAGCGCGGCGCCCGACGCGGCGTACGCCGATCAGTTCCAGAAGATCGCCGAAGCCAGGGCGCGCATCGCCGAGGCCAAGGCCAGGATCGCGGAACTCAAGGCCGACGATGACTGCTGTGACGGCGGCTGCTGTTGCTGCGAGGACGCCGAGGTGCCCCCCGAGGAGCCGCAGGACCCCGCGAAATGACCGATCAGGTGCGCTGAAAAGCGGCCGGCAGAATGCCGGCCGCTTTTTTTTCGTTCAGGCGAGGCCGAGCAGCCGGGCGGCCGAGGCTGTAAGGAAGCACAGCGCCATGCCGGTAACGGTGGGGACGGCGAAGGAGACCAGGGTCCATTTGAGGCTGCCCGTCTCCCTGCCGATGGTGAGGCAGGTGGTGGAGCAGGGCCAGTGCATCAGGGAGAACAGCAGGAAGCACACCGCCGTGAGCCAGGTCCAGCCGTGGCCGACGAGCAGGCTCCGCAGGGCGTTCAGGTCGTCGGCGGCCACCAGCGTGCCGCTGGAGAGATAGGCCATGAGCACGAGCGGCAGGACGATCTCGTTGGCGGGGAAGCCCAGGATAAAGGCCATGAGGATGACCCCGTCCAGCCCCAGCAGCCGTCCGAAGGGGTCGAGCAGGGCGGTGCAGCGGGCGAGGATGCTGACGCCGCCCACCGTGACGTTGGCGCACAGCCAGATCACCAGCCCGGCCGGGGCGGCCACCAGCGCCGCGCGGCCGAGGACGAAGAGGGTGCGGTCCAGGACCGAACGGGCGATGACCTGGCCGACGCGCGGCCTGCGGTAGGGGGGCAGCTCCAAAGTGAAGCCGGAGGGGACGCCTTTGAGGAGGGTGGCCGAGAGCAGGCGGGAGATCTGGAAGGTCATGAAGACCCCAAGCAGGATGACCCCCGTGAGCAGGACCGCGGCCTCCGCCGCCCGCAGGGCGCCGCCCCCGGTCCCCACGAAAAACACCGTGATGACGGCGATGAGGGTGGGGAAGCGCCCGTTGCAGGGGACGAAGCAGTTGGTGATGATGGCGATGAGGCGCTCGCGCGGGCTGTCGATGATGCGGCATCCGACCACCCCCGCCGCGTTGCAGCCGAACCCCATGCACAGGAGCAGACGGATTATGCTATCGCAGATTCGGGACGGCCCCGAACTTGTAGTAAATTCTGATCTTCTGGATTTTGCGCTTTCCTGCCGGGGTCTGTACGTATTCGCCCTGCTCGATGTCAATATGATCAATAAGACGATGCAGTAATTCCGGGGTAAGTCCTGTCATGTCGGTCACCTCTCTCAATAGAGTAAGATACTGCTGCGCGGAATCTCCCCGCCTGTTTTTTTCGGCAATATCTGAAAGCGCCGATATCCTGCGAAAAACCTCTTTTTGTTCAGCCTCATAGGCCGGCAGGAGCTTTTCAAACCGCTCGCTGCTGACCGTTCCCGCCACATGATCCTCGTACAGCGTTCGGATGATAGCGTCAAGTTCCCTTGCTCTTCCGCGGAAAGCGGACTGAGCCTTATTTATCCGGTCATCATTTGCCGGTTCCTTCTGAGCGTCATGTTCCAGATCCTCAAGAAGTTCGGAACGGTCACGCTCAGACATTCTGAGCTGCTTTCTAAGTTCGGACAAGACGACGTCGTACAACGCCTGATAATCCATAAAGTGGTTGGAACACGCCTTCCTGCCGTACAGCTTATAGCCGCCGCAAACAAGGTTGGCGATCGCCCCCTTCTTCCGCGTCCCGGTCGTGGACATGTTTCTGCCACAGTCGGCACACTTCGCAATGCCCGAAAATATGTTCGCAAAACAGTTTTTAGGTTCAGCTTTTCTGGAGACAGACCTGTTTCGGACCATATCATATGTGGCCTGCGTTACCAGCGGCTCGTGAGTATTCCGGATCATAATCCACTCGTCAGCCTCTTTTCTCAGCGCAACATGACTTTTAAAGTTTACTTTGGTCGTTTTACCCTGTGCCATATGCCCCAGATAAACAATATTGCGGAGCATCCTGCAAATGGTGCTTGAAGTCCACTCCCTGCGCTCCGAATAGTTCCCGATGTCCAAATATGGCCGGGAGGAACACCGATATACGGCCGGAGGCATAACCCCGCGCTGATTCAGGCTTTGCGCGATCTCTTTTGGCCGCCCCCCTTCTTCGGCCGCATGAAAGATTTCCTGTACGATCGGCGCTGCGCGGGGATCGACGATAAGATGATTTTTGTTCTGAGGATCTTTCCTGTAGCCATAGGGCGCAAAATTGCCTATGTAGCAGCCGTCTTTCATCTTCGTTTGGAACGCGGAACGGATCTTCTTGGAGATATCACGGGCGTACATCTCATTCATTACGTTCCGGAACGGGGCGATGTCACTGTAAGAATCGATGGAATCGTAACCGTCGTTGATTGCGATATAGCGCACTCCGTGCTCGGGGAAGTAGCGCTCCGTATATTCTCCCGCAGTAATATAATCTCTGCCTAAACGTGATAAATCCTTTGTAATCACCATGTTGAGATGTCCCGCTTCAATATCCGCGACCATCCTTTTAAAAGAAGGACGGTCAAAACTGGTTCCGCTCCAGCCGTCATCTATGTATTCGGCATGGATCATGAAACCGTTTTCTGCCGCAAAGGAGGTCAGCATGCTTCGCTGGGTTTGAATACTGGCGCTTTCTTTTGTGCCCTCGTCGTCTTTTGAGAGGCGCATATACAGAGCAGCTTTGTAAATTTTAGAATTGGTCTTCAAGCGATCCCCCCTAATCTTGAAAACCTGCAGCAGAAAACTGTGTCATGACCCGATGCCTGAGGTACTCTTTCAGAATATCTTTGAGCGCGGGACCTTCTGTATATAGTTCCTCGACGATCATCGTCAGATTATCTGTTGTGTACTCCGCGCTGCCTTTTTTCATCAAATTCAGATCACATCCTTTTCAGAGGCTTTATTAATTCTATGTTCTGAATTCGGAGAAATGAAAAGCCGGGCAGGTCCGTCAGACCTGCCCGGCTTGTTCGATTTTTCAGAAACACGTCGGCAATCGGCGCCCTTTTGGGGGGGAGGGCTAACCTGTTTCGCCGCTGTCGCCTGCGGCGAGACGCCGGGCGGATTCACGCACGATCTCCAGAAAACGCACCGCTACGGGGGAAAGTATTTTTTTGCGATGGTGTACAAGATTCAGGTCGCGTTCCAGAGGCAGGTCCCGAACCGCCAGTTCCGCAAGGGTCCCTGCCCGGAGCTGCTGCCGCACCAAAAGATCAGGCAGGATCGAAATGCCGAGCCCCGCCTGCACGGCCTGCACCAGCACGCCGGTATCCGCGCTTTCCCAAAGCGGATCGATGCGCACGCTGCATAAACACAGGAGATGGTCGAACATATCACGCACCCCCGCGCCCTGTTCCCACAGCAGGAAATTTTCGTCCGCGATGTCGGCAAAACACAGGTCCTTCCGCGCGGCGTACGGGCTTTTCGGGGAGGCGACCACCACCAGCCGGTCCCGATAAAACGGCGTGGCCATAAAGTGCGGGTCCAGGATCGCGTCCTCCATGAGCGCGAAATCCAGATCGTTGTCCGCAAGCAGCTTTTGCAGCGTTGTGGAGCCGCTGATATGCACCTTGACCCTGACCATCGGCTCTTCCGCATAAAATTGCCGGAGGGAGTCCATGATAAAAGCCGTGCCGGCCGTGAGATTCGCGCCGACCCGCAGCGTGAGAAATGACTTTGCGTGCAAATGCGCCTGGGCGTCGTTGAACAGGTGCAGAATATCCTTTGCATAGATCAGTAATGTGACGCCGGCATCGGTGAGCAGAAGCTTTTTGGCATGGCGTTCAAAGAGCTTCGCCCCATAATAGCGTTCGAGTTCGCCGATGGCCTGGCTGACGGCAGGCTGGGTCAGATAGAGCGCGGCCGCGGCGCGTGTCATGCTGCGTTCCTTGCACACCGCTACAAAAATTGTAAAATGCCGCTTGGTCATAGGCGGACTCCTTTTTAAAAGTATAAATAAAAGCTTATGAAGAATATAAAATGAAGTTATTTGATTTCATGAGACAGCTTTAGTATAGTATAAGTACAAAAAGGAAACAACCTTGAAAGACAGAAAATAAGGAGGAATTATATATGAAAATCAGCGCAAGGAATCAGTTGAAAGGAAAGGTGACCGCCATCCAGCAAGGGTCCGTCAATGGGATCGTTACGCTGGATTGCGGTGGAATGCCTGTTTCCGGTACCATTTCCCTGGCGGCCATCCAGGAACTGGGCCTGACGGCCGGCAAGGAGGCGGTCGCCATTGTGAAAGCGACCGAAGTCATGATCGGCAAGGGCGAACTGCACCTGAGCGCACGCAACAAGCTGCCGGGGACCATCGCGGCGATCAGCGAAGGCACCGTCAACGGGGTCGTCACGGTGCGCGTCGGGGACAACACCCTGTCCGCAACGATTTCTCTGGCTGCCATCCAGGAGCTGGGCCTGGCTGTCGGCAGCGAGGTGGTGGCTGTGGTCAAGGCGACCTCCGTGATGTTCGGCGTGGACGGCTAAACGTAATCTTCCGCTGCACGCCAAATTCGCTTCATAAATCAAACGTTATGAGGCGAATTTGGCGTGCAGCATTCTTTTGCGGAAATAGGGCTGCCGCAGGTCACAGCATAAATGGAATACGCGCATGGTGAGGGACTGCTTGCCGCAGGCGCGGGCCTTCTGGAAGGCGTGGTCGAGGACGAAGGCGACCCGGGGGAGGTAGCCGAAGTCCTCCAGGAGGGTGAACAGGGGGAAGAAGATGGCCATGGGGGGCAGCATCACCGACACCACCCACGCCAGCACCCGGTAGGTCCCCAGCACCAGCGCGCCGTGCAGCCAGGCCGGGGCGTTCAGCGCGGAGAACAGGGCGGTCAGCCCGTCCTGCAGCCCGAAGAGCAGCCGGCCCAGGAGGGCGGAGGGGTAATTGGCTCCGGCGATGGTGAGCCAGAACACCAGCGCCAGCAGCAGGAGCATGACCGGGATGCCGGTCGCCCGGCTGGTGAACAGATAGTCGAGGCGGCGGTCGAAGCGGGTATAGTCGGGGGTCTCGTACCGGACGGCCGCGGCGGCGATGCGCTCGGCCAGCCGGATCTTTTCGTCCGGCCCCGCCGCGTGGGAAAAGCGCCCGGCCGGCGAGACCCCCTCGCCCCGGCCCGCCGCCGTGCCGACGACCGGCACGCCCAGCAGGTCGGAGAGTTCGCCGAGGTCGACGGAGATCCCCTTTTTCCGCGCCTCGTCCATCAGGTTGACGCAGACCACGACGCTGGGCGTGAGCTCCAGGGTCTGCAGCACCAGGCTGAGGTTGCGCTCCAGACAGGTGGCGTCGCAGACCACGATGACCGCGTCGGCGGCCCCCGAGAGGAGGAAGTCGCGTGCGACCTCCTCCTCGGCCGAGTGCGCCAGGAGGGAGTAGGTGCCGGGCAGGTCGACCAGCACAAAGCTGTGTTTCCCGTGCCGGCAGCGCCCCTGCGCGGTGGCGACCGTCTTGCCCGGCCAGTTGCCGGTGTGCTGCTTCATGCCGGTCAGGGCGTTGAATACGGTGGATTTGCCGACGTTTGGGTTGCCCGCCAGGGCGATGACGCGGTCGCCGCGCTCCGCTGCGCCGCCGGCCGGACTGACCGCGGGCCGCACGGCTTACACCGGGACGGCGCGCGCGGCCGTCACGGGCGTAAGTACCGCCGTCAGGGAGATGCGGCCGGCGTCGGCCGCGCGCAGGGCGATGACGGCGCCCCGGATGAAATAGGCCGCCGGGTCGCCCGCCGGGCTCACCCCCACGCAGGTGACGCGGGTGCCGCGGATGAGGCCGATCTCCAAAAGCCGCCGGGCCATGGCCTCGCTGCCGCTGCTGTCGATCCCGGTGACGACGCCGCTCTGGCCTTCCGCGAGCGCGGCGAGAGAAAGCTCGTTTTGCATTGTGTGACGCTCCGATCTGAAATAGGATAAGGAAGCGTTGTTCCTCATCGTATCCTATTGCGGCGCGCGGCAAAGGGTGACGGAGCGGCGGGCGGCGGCTCCCGTATCAAGCATAAAACCCCCCGGACCACGAGGGTCCGGGGGGTTGCTGTTTCAGCGGGCAAAAACGGTCTGTGCGTAGTGGACGGCGGCCATCGCGTCCTTCG
>CAZVHV010000041.1:0-10867 GCA_964627025.1 uncultured Oscillospiraceae bacterium
AAAGGTTCATGAGGTATTCATGAAATATAAATTTGAGAAGTTCCAACACGATGGTGAAAATTTACAAATGATAAGACTTATATGATATCCGTTCTTTTTAAAAAATAAAGGAGCGGATATTTTATTTTTCTCTGAGGGGTAGAAGTAGAGGTAAATAGCCATTTTTGAGCACAAAAAAGCCTTGTATCCGTTGAGATACAAGGCTTTCTCTCTGGCAGCGGGAGAAGGATTCGAAATCTGATTTTTTGTCCATTATACCGCATGTTGTGTTATTACTTGTACGAAAAGTTCCATATGCAGTATATTGCGTATCAATAAGCCCATCTGATTTTCGTTGTATCGAAGCCCTAAAGGGTATTTTTAAGGGTCAGCCGTGGTTATGCTTTCCGCCACGGCTGATCACTTTTTCCCTACGCTACTTCATTTCCATACGTGCCTTCTCGTGTCATACATCCATTATACATCATTCTTTTGAGCGCGGGGGATTATGGCTTAGTTTTTAAAGATTACCTTAGGTAAATAGATGCAAACCAACATTATAATAAAAACAATCAATATTTTAAGCAGGCGGATTGTAAAATCAAATCAGACACTTGAATAAAAATATACGTGTCACGGGGACGGTTCTGTATCCCTAGATCGGCTGGCTCATTACAGGAATGAGTGCGGGATCATGATATACGCCTACTGTCTTATGTCAAATCATGTTCATCTGTTGGTGCAGGAGTCGGAAAAGCCTCTGAGTGAATTTATGAAAAAGCTTAGAGCCAGCTATTCATACAGATATAATTGGAAATATGACCGTGTCGGCCCTTTATTTCAGGATAGATATAAAAGCGAACCGGTAGATGACGATTCGTATTTTCTGATGGTGTTTCGCTATATCCACCAGAATCCGCAAAAAGCCGGACTGAAAGACTTTTGCCGGACGAGTTACAGTGCTTATGCAGGGCCGGAAACGGGGATAATCGATACCGGCTTTGCGCTATCACTTTTCAAATCCCAGAACGAGCTTTTGCAATATCTGAACAAAGAAGCGGACGACGGGTGTATGGAAGCCCATGAAACAGTCAGATTGACAGACGCAGAAGCGATGAAGCTGATAAAGTCAAGAGCCGGGATAACTCATTATAAGCTGCTTCAGAACTTTGATGCTAAAAAGCGAAATGGTATCATCAGAGAATTGAAAGCAGATGGGTTATCCATCCGGCAAATTGAAAGACTTACCGGAATAAACCACGGGTTATATTGCGCGCGTGTCAATAGAACCGTCCCCGTGACACTTTTCGGGTTCACGCTAACCGTCCCCGTGACATATGAATTACCAAACGCTAACCGTCCCCCCATGTTCCTCTTTATTCATCAGTGCTAGCAGCTCTAATCTGAGCATATCCGCATCCGATATCTGGTATTTAGCTTTCCCATAGGATTGATAACTATAATTCTTATTGCCCAGACGTATGTTCTTTATTCCCTGTTCTGTATCGATGGTAATCTCAAGTTCTATATCACCGATCCAATCAGCAGTGGTGGCTTTTTCCAATGTTCTATGCTCCGTATAGCGGTTCAGACAATCCAACATATCCTTTTCGTAATAATCAGTAACCTCAATACGGGCATCCATATCTTGATTGAACGCGGGGTTATACTGAAGCCTAATGATGTGACAGCTACTAGGATCTGCTATAATTGGACGAGGCGAAAACAAGTGCAATACAACGGCGATGCCCAATATAAGCATTATGAAGATTACTACTATTACAAATTTTCTTTCCTTCATAATGGCTCCTTAAAGTTTATAATCACATCTAATTTGTACCATTCAATACAATAGTAGTATCATATAATTGAATCGTTATATAGTCTTCCCAACCAGAAGGTAAAATTGTCATAGCATTATTATCCCAGTACTGAGAATAATGCTCTCTATTCACCGAGGGTTTAATGAGCTCAGAATAGCCAGTTGCACCATAATATTGATAAGTATCCAATCTATTTACCCAAACTTTATGGGATATCTTACCGTCAACATATTGACCTGCTCCCTCTGAATAAAACTGGCTTTGCTTTTCAATTCTGTCAAAAACAGCTAGAGAATAAGTACGGTCACTACCACTGCTGTATGCGACAGGGCCACGAATAGCCACGTATAAATCATATAAGCTAGCGCCGACACCAAAGGCAGAAACGACGTTGGAAACTGTGCCTGTAGCTGAAATCACCACATTGGCGAATGCTTGTGATTGACTTAATGCACTAGTTCCATTCTTATCTACCATTAATGTTAAAAAGTTTGAATATTTAATACTGATATCTCTAAGAGACCATGTATCACCATGTTCATCTACATAGGAATAATAGGAAGTAGTTGTTGTTCCTCTTGTGGCAGGTTCACTGTTAACTGCACTTGGAACATAAATTTCTATGCTAAACTCATCGTTACCCAATTCTATTTGGCTTGCAATGACCTGTTCCATTGACTCAATGGATCGTTCATTAATATCATATTGGTTAAATATTCTTCTATTTTGTTCAAAATCATTAATGTTGATATCTTTTTTATCAGCTAATAAGTATGTATCATTATCTACCTTCATCAAGTATTTTTCATCAGAAAACTGATATATGCTACTGTTATTTGTGGATTGTGCGGTGATGACGCTACCGCATTTTACACTGTCTATGTTATTAATGTCAACTGCCGTTTCTTTAGTTAGGTTATTTAGTTTAAATTCTCCATGCCCCACGTATTCCAATTTGATAGTATCTTCAGTGCTACGCTTATCCTCTTGGTTATAGGCGCACACAGAGGGCATTGAGCCTAAAAGGATTGCTGCGATTAATAGAGTACTAATTATCTTTTCTTTTTTCATTTTCAATTTACCTCCATACAACGTATAAATCGGATGTTCCTTATGTCACACCCACAATACTTCCTAAAATTCATACTGATAATCTATTCTATTGTGCGGTGTTTTCTTAAATACAATTTTACTTCAGATTCTCAGGAACCTCCGGCTCATAAAAATGCCCAAGGCACGTTGCTGATGCAAAGAAGAGCGCTACGGCCGCCAGAAAAGCGCCGCCACCATGCAGAGACTTTTTCTGCATAATATCTGTCAACCTAACCACATTGTCTCTTTTCATTTTTCTTGCCTCCTAGTATTTTTTTTTGTTGCATTTTGACTCCTTTTAAGACCAGGGGTGGTTTTACTACATGATTCAACACGATTCCCTCCTTACATTAAGATAAATATAACATATCACCAAATTTAGTAATTTCAACCATATTTGCGCGGGTTACTATATTTACCGACGTGAAATGATAATTTTTTCCTGTCACATTTCGGTTTAATATGGTAAAATGTTGAACGGTGATTGGGGGGCGTTGCTTTGTACTTATGGGAAATATCTGTTTGTCTGATCGAGACGCTTCTTATTACTTATTTGCTATATAAAAAAATCGGTCTAAAAAACCAAAGCAATTGGACGCTTATTCTTTCAGTTATTATCATGACAGGAGCACTCAGCGCCTTGACCTTTATTGGAACATCCGTGCTTTTACGCATGGCGCTCATGTTAACTCTGTATGTCGCTGTGGCGTTATGGTCGTTTGACTGTACAAAAAGAGGCAGTCGCTATAAAGCGCTGCTATGGCCCGTTTGCTACCTTATTATCACTGTGGCGGCGGACAATATCACCTTTTCCATCGCAGGCGCAGTTGTTGATTATCCCTTGGAAGAGCTGATGCGCTACAACATTGCGCGGATTCAATTTACTTTGATCTACCTGCTGCTCATCGCTTTGATGGTATGGGCCCTTGCTCATCTCAGTGAGCCGAATGCGGAATTCCCGCTGATGGTTAGTTTGATCCTGTTCGTTCTTATGGGGATTGGAATTTTTGCTGTGGAATCCATTCTTGATATTGCCTTGGTATTGGGAATTGAGCCTGCAACCTCCCATGAGGCCAAAATGCTTACATTATTAAGTTATGGTATTCTTTTGATGTTGTTTTCCCTGCTTATAAACTTTGAATGGTTGGGTGCAATCCTCAAAAAAAACAATGAGTTGCAACGTATTAATCAATTATCGCAGCTCGAGCAAAAGCGGTATGAACTCGTGTTATCCGCCGCAGAATCCTTAGCGGAATGGAAGCATGATTACCAAGGGCAGCTGAGACTCATTACGGCACTAATTGAGGAAGAGAATTATTCCGAACTAAAGCAATTTGCCACCGATCTTACGTCAGCTTTGCCGGCTTCCGCAGTTATATTACAAAGCGGAAACCGGGTTTTGGACGCCGTTATTTCTCTCCGGATGGCAGATGCTAAACGAGAAAATATACGCTTTGACACAAAACTGTTTTTACCCGACCGGATTCCGCTCGATGACGTTGCCTTTGCGTCGCTTATTGGAAATTTGTTGGATAACGCGATGGAAGCATGCAAAAAAAATCCGTCAGGCTCCGCGAGAATCTATTTCGAAATAAAACCATGGAATCAAATGTTGTATCTGTTTTGCTCCAATACGTCCGACGGAAATTATAAAAGCGAGAAAAACGGGAATTTGCTGACCAGCAAACAATCTCAGGGCCATGGTATCGGGATTCGTCGTATGCGTGAGATTGTAGAAAAAACGGGCGGAACCTGTCAGTTTGTACCGGAAGAAAACCAGTTTTCTGTCAGCATTATGATTCCGCTGGAGGAAATAAAAGAATGAAAATTGCGATTGTAGAAGATGAAGCGTCCCATGCGGAGTATCTTCAGGCGCTTCTGCAGCAATGGTCCCGGGAACATCAGACAATTCTTGAGATCATTCAATACTCAGATGGTGAAGCCCTTTTGAATTCTCAAGTATATGATTTTGACCTTGTGTTTTTGGACATTCAGATGAACGGTTTAGATGGCGTAACTACCGCACATCGATTGCGGGAACTGAAATTTGAAGGACATCTTGTTTTTTTGACCGCATTCTCGGAATATGTTTTTGAAGGCTATGATGTTCAAGCATTAAACTATCTTATGAAGCCCGTAGCTTATGAGAAAATCGAGAAATGCCTTGATCATGTATTCCGAAAAATCAAGGATGATCACTATACAATTCGCAATAATGGCTCAATTACCCAAGTTCCGTATTCACAGATCATTTATTTCTCAAGCGCAAATCACTATACTAAAATCATAACCACCGATGGTTTTTTGCAACAATTTGAATCGATGCGTAACATTTTCTCTCATTTACCCAATCAGTTCCACTACTGTCATCGAACTGTCATTATCAATATGGAACATGTGAAAATGTTAAAAGGTCATGAATTGACACTGTCCAATAACACAATCGTACCGGTGAGCGTTACATATTTGCAGGAAATACGCTCCGCACTTCTGGCGTATGCGGACAATATGAGGTGATCCGATGATATCTGAATTATCAAACAAGATTTCTGACTATCTGGTAAAGAACGGCGAGGATTCCGACAAGAGAGAAACTTTCAGGTATGGAGCGGAATGCTTCATCAACCTTCCGATTTCCGATGTGCTGTTGCTGTTAATTGGGATTTTGACGCATCACGTGGTTCACCTATTAGTCTGGTCTGTTTGCTTTATCCTGCTTCGCGTTAATCTTGGGGGCCTTCATGCGCCGTCACATTTGTGGTGTATCTTAATCGGAACCGCAATTGGCGCTTCCAGCATGGTAATTAGTCCGCTATGGGTTGCACATGTACATGTTGCCGTTCTTTGTGCGGCGCTGGCTTCGGTTATCGCGGTCATTATCTCTCCAGTTCCACATAAAAACAAACGGCATATACAAAATAATAGGCGTGCGCTCAAACGGAAGGTAGCTGTTACACTGATCGTCGAGTGTCTGATTGCTTTGATTTTCTATTTCATTCATCCTGTTATTTCCGCTTATATTGTATCCGCCATAACTATGGTAACAGCTCTGGGTATCGCAGGCGCAGTGTTTAACCCTCGTTAATCACCGCGCCTCATCCCGGCTCCGAGTTTTTTGCCGGAGCAGATGAACCAGCCCATTTTCCTCGATGATGGAACGAAAGAGGGTGTTCTGCTTTTTTAGCGTCAGATTCTCGCTTTGCAGTTTACTGCGATCAATCCTGTTCATGACAGAATCATCCCTGTACTTATTAAGCTCGCCGCGCAGCGAACGAATGGTATCAAGCAGCTCGTTGATCTTCGCCTGCAGCCCTTCTATTTTCTTCTCGGCCCGGTTAAGTAACGTCCGCAACTTACTTTCTTTTTTCTCCTGCACCACGAACTTTTCCGCTGCCGCTGTAAGCGTTTCGTAGTCCTCACGATTCAATATAATTTTGGAAGACAGGGGCACTTTCTGTACTGCAATGTTTTCAACTGCGTCAATATCCATCTTTTTCTGCCTAAGGCCATCCAGTTTTCTGTCCAATTCCTGTATCTCCTGGACACGAAATTCTTTTTTCTTTTCAAGTACGGACAGGTGTTCGTTGTGCGTACCGAGATTTTCCCACTCAATGCCGTGGCGTTCCATTATTTGGGAAATCACTTCTTTTTCTGAATTGATCCATTGGTTAAGCTCTGTGTCCTCCCGTGTTCCGCCTTTGAACCCCTGGGCTTCCAGGGCCTTCTTCATGGATACACGAATGTCCAGTCCGCGGGAACTGCCTGTTACAAAGGGCACGAAATCTATGTGCAAATGTGGGGTAGCCTCGTCCATATGCAAGTGCGCGGAGAAGACACATAGATTTGGATTTCGCTCCGGGAAGTCTTGCATGAACTCATTAAGAATTTTCTTTGTAAGCTCGCCCTCCGGTGTACCGACAGCGGTATCTTTACAGTTGCCTATCTGGAAGATAGCTTCTTGGAACAGCTTTTCCTGCTTGCCGTTACGAATATGCTCATAATAGTTATCGATGCGGCGGTCTGCGCGCTTCTGCTTGGCGTTGTAACGCTCCAGCGCTTCACCGAACAATTTATCATAGGTTTTACGAAGACTTTCATGGCAATAGGTAACATTGTTGCCCGATCTGCTTGGATCTACGTTATCAGCAAAGAAATCACGGTTGTTGTGACTGAGCGAACCTTTACCAACCATTCCGCTGATTGTTCTTTCCATATATCAATCTCCATAATTCAACTTCCTTTCCGGCGTCAGCCGGGCCTTTGTTACTTTCGGCGAAAGTAACGCAAAAGCACTTTTGACACTACGTATCAAAAGTGCCATTGCGCCCTTCCGGGGGAGCCCTCTTGGAAACCTTTTCACAAAAGATTTCTGCCGGGCGGCAGCTTCCCAAACCGTCCCAATTACCGGTTTCCCCGGCAACGGGACGCGCCTGCGGGCGAGGTTCATGCGTGCGATATTGTACGATATGTGCGATAGTATCGGCAGCGGCGCCGATATCAAATTCATCGCACATATCACACCTCATCGCACGTACCCCGCCGGAGAATGATATGGTGAAGGTTGCCCTTGCGTATGTTTTGATACGCAACGCCATACTCAGCCTCCAGCCGATCTCCATATACATTCAGCCGCCGGGTCAGCGCATTGGGGTGTATGTCCAATGCGCTGTCTGCTTCGCGCAGACGGGACATAAGGTCCGTAGCCGTACCTTCCCATTCCGGGGCTCCTGCTGATACCACACCAGCGACCGACTCCAAGATTGGGTCCACAGGCTCCTTCCAGAGCTCCTGCTCCATACTCACAAGGTTCCACAGACAGGTGTCACGGCTAAAGCTGAGATGCAGCAGCATATCCGTCTGATCACGTCCGGTAACTTCCAGAACGGCATCGTTCCCGGTCCTTTTGCCTTTACGGAGGATGAAAGCACCATCCGCGGCACCAAGCAGACCGTTGGTGCCGGAGATGGTGTCGAATGCGTCTTGCGCGCCCTGCTTCCTTGTATGGTGTACAAGGAGCAGACACAGATTCCTAATATCGCAGAAGGTTTTCAGTCTGCTGACAATCTCATAATCGCTGGCATAGCTATACTTTTCGCCGTCCAGCTCACGCACCTTCTGGAGCGTATCGATAATAAGAAGTCCGGTTTGAGGATGCTTTTTTAAAAACCATTCCAATTGCTGTTCAAGGCCCTGGGTCAGCATCTTGGCGAAAGTGGCAAAGTAGAAATCGTCGCTTTCTTCCGTTCCGAACATCCGCATAAGCCTTTTTTGCAGGCGGGGCAGGGTATCCTCCAGTGCAAGATACAGGACGGGACATTGATGTACTGGAAAACCCCACAGAGGAAGTCCGCTGCTCACATGATATCCGAGCTGCGCCATAAGGAAAGACTTGCCGACCTTCGGAGCTCCGACGAAAAGATACGTTCCTGTAGTCAATAGTCCTTTAATTATTGGTGGATGATTCTCGAAGCAGCGGTCGTAAAGTTCCGCCATGGACACAGCATTCAGATAATCGGGGTCACCCAGTTGCCGCATCTTCTTGAATAGATCCTCAATCTCATCATCGGCCTTGTTTTCATCGCATTCCTCTGTTATACTTGAATCACACTTTTGTGTAAGCGGCTGCTCCCCGTCTGTTGCCTCAGACGGATACGGAGCGGTCGTTTCTTTTATATATTCAAGCAATGGCACCACCCCCGGTGTGCTGGTCGATCCACGCTATGAGCTTGTCCTTTGGAACGAGCTTCCGCTTTCCGATTTTCAGTGTCGGAAAATCCGCCGTGTTGAGAAGCTGATAGGCTCTTGCTCTTGATACTCCGAGAGTCGCGGCCAACTGGTCTGCGTTCAGGATATTTGGCAGGTCGCTGTAGATTTCTGTGCTTTTCATATTTTCCTCCTAAATTAGTATTGACATAATGGACTTATTATGATATACTCATGCCATAAGTCAATTATAATAGCTTTATACAAATCTGTCAATAGGTTTATCTGAATTATTTGCATTTATAATTCTATTGGAGGGGATGAAAATGGACTCTCGGTTTAAGCATATAGGCGGCGTTATGATGCGTTGCTATGTCACTCAGGATAATCAGGAGCACATCGACCTGTTTGAGCGGAACGGCAAGGACCGCCGGCCATATTTCCGGATAACACAGGATCTTGGCCAAACACTGATCGATTTGTACTATGGCAATTTCGAAGCGGCGTACAGTACCATTTCTGAAATAGGAAAAGAGCTTAGCTCGCTTACCGGGCAGGATACCGACGAAGCAATCTGGCAGGGCATCTATACGCAGGCCCAGGAATTGATCAAGACGCACTATTTTTTCGGTGCTTTGTTTCAGATGCTCTTTGCGATTTACCGGGAATACAGCAATAACGGCGTTGAGCACATCGATAAAGATGCCGTCAGAAAATTCGGCAATACGTTTTATGACCTTGTGAAAGACGTGCATCCGCTTGTTGAATCCTGTTTTAACGAGGAAGAAGCGGAGAACGGCTATACGCTGGCAGAACGTTACAGGGAGGCAAGTTACTCAGGACGCTTGAAATTCGACACGATGCAGTACTCCCGCGTCTGCACGGAAGAGATGCTGGTTGGCAACGGGCACATGGACAATCCCTATAACTGGGATGTGGACATGATGCGCAGGCAGGGGATAACGAGTGTATTTCAGGAAGTCCTTTATCCGGATACGCTCCTTGACCTGTATAACTATCTAAAAGCGCAGAGCTTGCGGGCAGGAGTGCGTATGCGGCCATGCAAGCATTGCGGAAGATACTTTCTGGTGATCGGCAACAGCAAACTGGAATACTGCGACCGCCTGATCGAAGGCTCCACGAAGACTTGCCGGGAAATGGGTGCCGTGCGCAATTATACGAATCGGCAGATGGAAAATCCGGTCGTCAGGGCCTACACGAAGGCCTACAAGACCCATAACGCCCGTGTGCGTTACGGAATCATGACGAAGGAAGAATTCCAATCCTGGTCGAAGCAGGCCCGCTGGAGGCGCGACGAATGTACCGCAGGAAAAATGTCTCTGGAAGATTTTCAAGCGTGGCTCGACAGCGATAAAACATGAAAAACGGCACTGTGACAACACAGCACCGTTTTCATAAAAACCGTATTCAAAACGAAAGGAAGGGATGCGATGGCCCGAAAAACTACCCGCAACGCACAGGGCGGAGGGACGATCCGCCAAAGACCAGATGGACGCTGGGAAGCCCGTTACACAGTGGGCATAGACCCCGGCACAGGAAAGCAAATCCAGAAATCTGTTTACGCCAAAACACAGAAGGAAGTCCGGCAGAAGCTATCAGGAAAAATTGTCGAACTGGACCAGGGACGTATTTTGAACCGAAGAAGATCAAGCTGAGCGACTGGCTGGATATATGGTTGAATGAGTATATGGGTGACAAAAAGTACCTGACTGTCAAGGGGTACCGTGCGCAATGCAACGCTCATATAAAGCCATCACTCGGAGCCGTTACGTTGTCTGCGCTGACCCCTGTGATGATTCAGAAGTTTTACAACGGGTTAAAGAATGATAAAGACAACAAGAAAGGCCTTGCGCCTAAAAGCGTGCGGAACGTCCATGGCATACTTAGTAAAGCGCTCAATCAGGCAGTTAGAATTGGATATATCAGGGCAAACCCCTGTGCCAATGTGACGCTTCCCAGAGTTGAAAGACCTGATATTAAGCCGCTAACGGATGAACAGGTAACGATGTTCCTTAAAGTTGCAGCAGGAGATGAGATATATGGCCTGCTTTTGGAGCTTGTCATCTTTACCGGCCTGAGAGAATCCGAAGCTATGGGTCTCACATGGGACTGTGTGGATTTTGAGAAGGGTACGCTTACGATCAACAAACAGCTTCAGAAGCGGCCAAAATCAGCCGGGGGATTTGTGTTCTCTTCATTGAAAAATGATAAGACACGTATCTTAAAACCGGCACCGTTCGTAATGAATC
>CAZVHV010000042.1:0-10698 GCA_964627025.1 uncultured Oscillospiraceae bacterium
CAGACCGTGAAAGACTGCCAGCGCGTTGCGGATGGCGCTGCCGTGGCTGACCACCGCCACCGTCTGGTCGGGATGGTGGCCGGCAATCCGGAGGATGGCGGAGGAGATGCGCTCGCGCAGCAGGGGGAAGGGCTCGCACCCTTTCACGTTCCAAAGGGGAGAGGTGTGGTTGAAATAGGAGAACTGCGTGCTGTCGTTGCGGGCGACTTCGCCCCAGGTGCGGTCCTCCCAGACACCCATATTGACCTCCCGCAGGCTGCGGCGGGTGATCAGGGGAAGATTTTTCGGCTCATAGATAGCCTTGGCGGTGGTCATGGTGCGGAAAAGGTCGCTGGAGTAGACGGCGTCCAGCCGGATATCCTCGAACCGCCCGCGCAGCGCGGTGATCTGGCGGTAGCCGTTTTCGGTGATCAGACTGTTGTAGTGTCCGTGGATACGGCGGTAGAGGTTCCCCTCGGCTTCCGCATGGCGGACAAGGTAAATATTTGTCATGAAAGATGTTCGTTCCCTTCTGATTTACCAGGGCCGGATACCTCCGGTGAGATCGGATACCCTGCTCAGGTTTTGGCCGGCGGCGATTTCCGCCAGCTCGTCCCGCACCCGAAGGGGCGCAAAGGGATCGGCAAAGCAGGCGGTCCCCACGGCGACGGCCGAGGCGCCCGCCAGCATGAGCTGTGCCGCGTCGGCGCCGCAGGACACTCCGCCCATGCCGAGGATCGGGAGCTTGACCGCGTTTGCGACCTGCCAGACCATGCGCACGGCCACCGGCAGCACGGCCGGGCCGGACAGGCCGCCCATGTTCTGGTGGAGCACCGGGCGGCGGGTGGCGACGTCGATGCGCATCCCCAGGAGGGTGTTGATGAGGGAAAGGGCGTCGGCGCCCGCGCCCTCCACGGCTCTGGCGATCTCGGTGATGTCGGTGACGTTGGGGGAGAGCTTGACCATGACGGGCACGGTGGAGTGCCTTTTTGCGATGGCCGTGACCTCGGCGGCCAGCTCCGGCCTGGTGCCGTAAGCCAGGCCGCCCGCCTTTACGTTGGGGCAGGAGATGTTGACCTCGATCATATCGACCCCGGCGGCCGAGAGCTTTTCACACATCACGCCGTATTCCTCCGGGGTGTTGCCCGAGATGTTGGCGATGATCTTCAGATCATATTCCCGCAGGCGCGGGAGCTCCTGCGCGATGAACGCGTCCACCCCCGGATTCTGCAGCCCGACCGAATTCAGGATGCCCATCGGGGTCTCGGCGATGCGGGGCGGCGGATTGCCCTCCCGCGGGGCCGGCGTGAGCCCCTTGACGCAGATGCCGCCCAGCTCGGACAGGCTGTAGAACTGGCCGTACTCCTGACCGAAGCCGAAGGTGCCGGAGGCCACTACAATGGGATTATGGAAGGTGACGCCCGCAAAACTGACCGAAGTATCCAGATGATCATGCATCCCAATCCACCTCCGCAGCGTCAAACACGGGACCGTGCTTGCATACGTGACGGTACTGTCCGTCGGTCGTTTTGCAGGCGCACACCAGGCAGGCGCCCACGCCGCAGCCCATCCGTTCCTCCATGGATACCTGGCAGGGGACGCCGTGACGGGCCGCCGCCTCCGCGACCGCGCGGAGCAGCGGCTTCGGCCCGCAGGCCAGAACGGCGGAATAGCCCTCGCCGCGGCAGAGGGCGGAGGACACCTGGGCGGTCACGAAACCGCGCGCGCCCACGCTGCCGTCGTCGGTGGAGACGGTCACGGCCTGCGCGGCGTTTTCAAAATCGGAGAGCAGCATGGTATGCGCCGCGTCCCGGAAGCCGAGAAAGACATGCACGGTTCCTTTGGCCGCACGCGCGGCGTACAGCATGGGAGGCGCGCCGATCCCGCCGCCGACCAGCAGGAGCTTCTCCCCGGTCAGGTCAAAGCCGTGCCCGAGGGGGCCGAGCAGGTCGAGCCGCTCTCCCTCCCGCCGCATGGAAAGCCACTCGGTGCCGGCGCCCCGCACCTCGAACACCACGCGGAGCGCGTCTCCGTCGACGTCGCAGATGGAGATGGGGCGCCGCAGGAGGTGTTCCTCCCCGCACTTGATGTGTACGAACTGTCCGGGCAGGGCCGCTCTGGCCAGGGGGCCGGCGTACAGCTGGAGCAAAACGGCCGTTTCATTCAACCGCTCCACATGGAGAATGGGGCACAACTGCTGGATGGGCATGGGATAACCTCCTTCTACACCACGGTCACAAAACGCCGGATGTCGTCGCGCATGGCGATGGCGGCGGCACGGGCGGCGTCCTGATAGTCCGTGCCGTTGCGGCCGGTCTTCTGCCAGGCGCACATAATGGAACGCGAGGCGTTGACGATGGCGCCGCGGCCGTATTTATCAAATGCGTACTGTACGTCCTCGGCCGTGCCGCCCTGCGCGCCGTAGCCGGGGACCAGGAAGAACGTGTGCTCCAGACGGCGGCGCAGATCGCGCAGATCGGAGGGGTAGGTCGCGCCCACCACCGCGCCCGCGAACTGATAGCCGTACTTGCCGGCCGTGTCCCTGCCGAGCCGCTGGGTGAGGTCGCCCATGACCTTGTAGACGACGCGGTCGCCCGCCACCAGGTCCTGCAGCTCGCCCGAGCCGGGGTTGGAGGTCTTTACCAGCACGAACAGGCACTTGTCCAGTTCCCGGCACACGTCGAGGAACGGGTTGATGCTGTCGGAACCCATATAGCCGTTGACGGTGACGCAGTCCGCGTCAAAGACGGGAAGGAGGGAGGAACCGACCCTGCTTCTGCCCAGCCACGCCTCGGCATAGGCCTGGGCGGTGGCGCCGATGTCGCCGCGCTTGATATCGGCGATGACAAAGAGCCCCTTCTCCTTGGCGTAGGCGATGGTGCGCTCCATAAGCTCCATCCCGCGCCAGCCCAGCAGCTCGTAGTAGGCCGACTGCGGCTTCACGGCGGGGACGATATCGGAGAGACAGTCCATCAGCCCGCAGTTGAACTGATAGATGGCTTCGGCGGCGCCCTGAAGGGTCTCGCCGTATTGCTTAAAAGCGGATTCCAGAATGTGGGGCGGAACATACTCCACCCGGGCATCCAGACCGGCGACCGTGGGATTCTTTTTGGCGCGGATCTGGTCCTGCAGCACGTCAAAGGACATTTGTGGTTCCCTCCTGATATACGATTTCACCGGCTACGATGGTGTATTTTACCCGCCCCTTCAGGCGGCGCCCCGCAAACGGGGTGTTGCGCCCTTTGGAGGCGAATTTTTCGGGGTTTACCGTCCACTCCTCGTCGGGATCGAAGAGAACGAGGTCGGCGTCGGCGCCGGGCGCCAGCCGGCCCTTCGGGAGCCGCAGGATCTGGGCGGGGTTTAAAGTCATTTTCCGCAGGACGTCGGGCAGACTCAGCTTTCCCGCGTGGCAGAGCGCGGTGAGGGCGACGCCCAGCGCGGTCTCCAGGCCCACCATGCCGCTGGGAGCTTCGGCAAGCGGACGCGCCTTTTCCTCCGCGCTGTGGGGCGCGTGATCGGTGGCGATCGCGTCGATGGTGCCGTCCTGAAGGCCGGCGATAATCGCGTCCACGTCCGCCTGCGTCCGCAACGGGGGATTGACGCGGGCGAACGCGCCCTGCGTAAAGATCTCCTCTTCGGTGAGGGAGAAATACTGCGGGCAGGTCTCGCAGGTGATGCGCACGCCCCGGCGCTTGAAGCTGCGGACGATCTCGACCGAACGGGCGGTGGAGATATGACAGATATGGACGGACGCGCCGGTCTCTTCGGCCAGCATGGCGTCCCGCATGACCATCAGCTCTTCCGCGATGGCCGGACGGCCGTCCAGGCTCAGCGCCCTGGAGACTCGGCCCTCGTTCACCGCCCGGTTTTCCACCAGCAGCGCGTCCTCGCAGTGGGAGAGGATGGGGAGCTGGCAAGCATTTGCGCGGAACAGGGCGTCCCGCATCAGCGCGGCGCTCTGGATGGGCACCCCGTCGTCGGAAAGAGCGACAGCCCCGGCGTCGCGCAGCGCTCCGGCGTCGGTCAAAACCTGGCCGTGCTGACCGACCGAGACGGCGGCGATGGGGAAGACGTTGGCGAGCGCGGCCTTTTGCGCCTGCCGCCTGACGAGATCGATCATTTCAGGCGTGTCCACGGCGGGTTTCGTGTTCGGCATGCAGGCGATGGAGGTAAACCCTCCGGCAACGGCGGCCGCGGAGCCGGTGGCGATGGTCTCCTTGTACTCAAAGCCAGGCTCCCGGAGATGAACATGCATATCCACCAACCCGGCGCAGACGGTCAGACCGGAGGCGTCCAGGACCCGGGCATCCGGTGCGGAGAGATGACTGCCGACGGCAGTTATGGTTCCCTGTTCGATCAAAATATCCATGTCTCCGCCGATTTCCCCGATGGGATCGATCAGACGGCCATGTCGGATCAGAAGATTCAATGGCTTGTCTCCTTTGCGGTGCTTTTCGTGAAAAAAGGAACAGAGTTGCCCCCGCCCCTTCCTTCACCTTCTTTTTCACTATTATAGCGGAAAACACATTTTTTAGCAACGGATTTTTCAGTTTTTCTGGGAATAACTAAGGGTGCAAGGCAAGAAATCATCATACGATACGGGAGGATATCACGATGACAAGACAGCAGTTCTGGCAGGGGATGGGGATCGGTCTCATGGCGGGCGCCGTCGTGGGGATGACCCTGCAGCCGCGGAAAAGAAATGCAAAGATGAAGGACAAAGCGGGCAAGGCCCTGCGCGCAGTGGGAGACGCGGTGGAGAACATCTCGGATTCCATGGGACTTTGACCCGGCCCCCGGGCTCCCTCCGAACGTGTTCGGAGGGAGCCCGAAAAAAATAAGAAGAAAAATGAAATTCCCGGTTGACAAACCGCGATCCCTCTGTTAAAATGACATTCGTTCGGTCGACTGACACGGCGCGAACGAAAAGTGAAAATGGGGGTATAGCTCAGCTGGGAGAGCGCTTGAATGGCATTCAAGAGGTCAGCGGTTCGATCCCGCTTATCTCCACCAAAACCTTTGAAATCTAAGGATTTCAAAGGTTTTTTTCTGTCCCAAGGCAAAAAACTGTGCGCTTGGATTTTGATACGGCCGGTGGTTTTTTCATATTTATTTCTAAAAAGGAGAAAAAAGCGGGCATCCTATCAGGGGGAAGCGACGCCAAGCTTTCCGCGATTC
The DNA here is from genome assembly GCA_964627025.1 of uncultured Oscillospiraceae bacterium. Lineage (GTDB taxonomy): Bacteria > Bacillota > Clostridia > Oscillospirales > Oscillospiraceae > JAEWRY01. Next base: position 5,158 of record CAZVHV010000042.1, read on the forward strand.
CGATAAACCACCGGAGGTGAAGGCATGCGGGAAAAAGAAAGGTTTCAAACGATTCAAAATTGTTTGCTCTCCGATGCGAAACCGTCCGTCCGGCTGCGGTTGCTTGCTGAGCAGCTGTGGTTCGGAGCGTTTCCGTTTTCAATGCTCCTGAAAGAGCAAAGTACGGAGCAGTCGCCTGTCCATCATCCTGAGGGCAGTGTCTGGGAGCACACGCTGCTGGTCGTCGATGAAGCCGCCGGCAGGAAAGACTGCAGCACAGATCCGAGATCCTTTATGTGGGCGGCGCTGCTCCATGATATCGGAAAGCCGGTAACCACAAACGTGCGCAAAGGCAGGATCACGGCCTATGACCACGACAGAAAAGGCGCGGAGCTGGCACGCCGGTTTCTTTCGGCTCTTACGGACGAAGCCGATTTTATAGAAAAGGTCGTGCGGCTCGTGCGGTATCATATGCACGTTCTTTATATGACCAGATCGCTGCCCTTTGCAGACGTTCCGGGCATGAAGCGGGACACGGATGTCAGGGAGGTTGCGCTTCTGGGGTACTGCGACCGTCTGGGAAGAACGGGGGCTGAGCAAGCGGACGAGCGCAAAGCGGTTTTCACCTTTCTGCAAAGGAGCCGGGAAAACACGGATCTTCCCTGGCTCCGGTCCGGGCCTGCCGAATATTGATCGGTTGTGCGCGGAGAAAAGCTGTGGTAAAATGCGAAACAGGTCATCGCATGATTTAAAAATAGAGCAGCTGAGAGGCAGGAGCCGGAATCCGATCCAATGAATTACGAAGAGTTTAAAAAGAAATATGGGATTGCCCTGAATGCCCAGCAGGAATCCGCCGTGCGGAAGGTTTCCGGGCCGGTCCTTTTGCTGGCCGTGCCCGGAAGCGGGAAAACCACGGTTCTTGTGGCGCGCCTTGGCTATATGATCCACTGCTGCGGGATCCGGCCGGAAGAAATCCTGACCATGACCTACACGGTAGCCGCCACGGAAGATATGCGGGCAAGGTTCGCCCTGCTTTTCGGCAGTGATTGCTCGCAGGCACTGGAATTCCGAACGATCAACGGCATTTCGGCACGGATCATTCAATACTACGAGCGGACGCAGAAACGTGCGGCGTTCTCCCTGGCCGGTGACGAGAGCGCACTTTCCAAGCTCATCGGCGAGATTTACCGGGAGGTCACTTCGGACTTTGCAGCCGACAGCGACATCAAGTCGGTCAGGACGCTGATTACATATGCCAAGAACATGTGCCTGACCGAGGAGGAGATCGACAAGCTTGAACTGGACGGGATCAAATTCGCCGCCATTTACCGGAAATACTGCAGCGCGCTAATCGAGCGCCGCTGGATGGATTACGACGATCAGATGGTGTACGCCTATAAAATCCTGCGGCAGTATCCGGAGATCCTGGAGAACTTTCAGCGGAAATACCGGTATCTCTGCGTTGACGAGGCGCAGGATACGTCCAAAATACAGCATCGGCTGATCCGTCTGCTGGCGCAGAAGCACCGGAACCTGTTTCTGGTAGGCGACGAGGATCAGAGCATCTACGGGTTCCGGGCGGCGTTCCCGCAGGCTCTGATGGACTTTGACAGAGTCCACCCGCAGGCATCCGTCCTGCTAATGGAGAAGAACTACCGTTCCACCCGCCAAATCGTACATCTGGCAGACCGCTTTATCCGGGCCAATCAGAACCGCCATCCCAAGCACATGACGACAGACAACGGCGAGGGAGCGCCTGTCCGGCAGATCTGGGTGTACGACCGAAAGGCCCAGTACGCGTATCTCGCCAGCCTGGCCCGGGACTGCAGGATGGAGACTGCGGTCCTCTACCGGGACAACGACTGTGTGCTGCCGGTGATCGACATCCTGAACCGGAACGGGATCGGATATCGCTGCCGCCAGCTGGAGAGCACGTTTTTCAGCCACTTCATTGTGCGGGACATCTCCGACATCATCCGGTTCGCGTATGACCAGACGGACATGGAACGCTTTTGCAGATTTACTATAAATTCGGCGTGGGGATCAGCAAAGAAGCGGCGTATTCGGCCGCCAGGCAAAGCAGGCTCGCCCGCAGACCGGTTCTGGAACTCCTGCAGGAGTCGGGCGCCCTGTCCCAGTGGAGCCGCGTTCAGGTAAAGGGCCTGCAGACCCATCTGACGAACCTGCAGAAGGAAAGCGCGGAACGAGCCGTGTACCGGATCATGCATTTTATGGGATACGGCGACTATCTGACCAAGCGCAGCGCCGACCAAAACAAGGTGCAGATCCTGGCGGCGCTTGCGGCTCCGGTCCAGACGCCGCTGGAACTGCTGACGCGGCTTGACGAGCTGCTCGGTATTGTGAGGGGCGGTTCCACAGACCCCGGCAGCAGTCTTCTCCTCTCCACCATTCATTCCAGCAAGGGACTGGAATATGAGCGGGTGATTTTGATGGACGTCCTGGACGGGATCCTGCCCAGGACTGTTCCGGAAGACCCGTCGGCGGCGTCTCGGGAGGAGCTGGATGCGCTGGAGGAAGAAAGACGGCTCTTTTATGTCGCGATGACCCGGGCGAAGCGGGAACTGCTGTTGTTTCGCTATAAAAACACGAACCTGGTTTCGGGGTTCGCGCAGGCCGTGTTTCCGGAAAGCCGGGAGCCTTCGGCGGCAAGGCCGGTCAGACCGCAGCCAAAACCGACCTACCGAAAGCCGAGGGATGTGTCCGCCGCTGCCGGGGCGTTTTTTCCCGGGACCAGAATCTTGCACCGGGCATTCGGCCCCGGCGTGGTCGAGAACAAAAACGGGACCATCCTCTCGGTCCGGTTTGACGACGGGAGCGGGAAGCGGCTCGATCTCATAACGGCGCTGCGGCAGGATGTGCTGAAATTGGAATGATGACCGGCGGGGCGGCTGCCCCGCCGGTTTTTTTGCGCGTGTGCGGGAGTTTTCGGCGGCATATCCCGCTGGAACGGGCATGCCTGATTTTCTTAATTATCAGACATGATGAAAAATGCAGGAATATTATGGTTGTTTTTGTAGAACGATGTCGTTAAAATATAAACAAAATGTTACCAAACGGGAGTACATCGCCGTGACGTAAAACGGGAGACGATCCGGAGCGTCCGGCGGCACCTCCAATGCACATTTGGGACATATGGTTTATGGAGGGTATGTGATGAAAAACTTAAAAGTCAGTGCAAAACTTTTGCTCAGTTTCGGCGCGGTCCTGGCAATGCTGATAATTAGCTCTGTGGTCTCTATGATAAATATGTCGAGAATCGAGGCGCAGGTTTATCAGTATGCGGATGTGACCCTTCCCAACACATCGGATATCTGGCAGATCCGGCGGGACATTGTTTCGATCGAGCGGGACATATTGGCTGCGATCACGGAAAAAGACCAGAGCAAGGTAAACGACTATCTGGACGCGGCGGACAAAGATTCCGAGTCGCTGCTGTCCTCGCTCGACAGTTTTTCCGGCAATACGCTTACCGACTCCGCCTCGCTGCAGGAGCTGAAGGATTCTCTGGAAGCGACAAAGAGCATCCGGACGGAAATCAACACCCTGATCAAAAACGGCGATAAGGACGGCGCGTATGCAGTGTACAATTCCAAATATTCTCCGTCGTTTGAGAACACCGCGAAAATCCTGCTCGGGATCTATCAGCAGGAGAATGACCGCGCTGCCGGACAGGGGGACATTGCGAAAGCGACCCTTACCCAGTCCAGGGTCATCCTGGGCGCTGTGATCTTCCTGGCGGTTCTCTTCACGCTGTTCATGTTCGTCCTCCTCAGAAAAGCGATCCTGACGCCGGTGATCGAAATCAAAACCGCTGCGAAAGCCCTTGCGGACGGCGACTTCAGCGCGCAGATCACATACAGCAGCAGGGATGAACTCGGCGAACTGTCCGAGTCGATGCAGTCTCTTATGCACACGGTTGTCTCGATCATCAAGGATATGGACCGGGTCCTGCATGAGCTTGCCAAAGGAAATTTCACAGTTTCGGCCGATCAAAACAACATTTACTGCGGCGATTTTGCTTCTCTGAAGACCTCTCTGGAAGATATCACACAGCAGCTGTCCTTTACCCTGTCCCAGATCAACCAGGCGTCGGAGCAGGTGGCGGTAGGCGCCAATCAGGTGTCGAATGGGGCGCAGGCGCTTTCTCAGGGCACCACAGAGCAGGCCAGCTCGATTCAGGAACTGTCCGCAACCATTGCGGAAGTAACCGATCAGATCACGCAGACGGCCGATCATGCCAAAATGGCAAATCAGAATGTGGAACTGACAGGCGCCAATCTGTCGAGCAGCAATGAACAGATGAAGAGCATGGTGGCCGCCATGAACGAGATCTCCCTGAAGTCCACGGAAATTTCAAAAATCATCAAGGTGATTGAAGATATCGCGTTCCAGACGAACATTCTCGCCCTGAACGCCGCCGTGGAAGCCGCCCGCGCAGGAGATGCCGGCAAGGGATTTGCGGTGGTCGCGGATGAAGTGCGCAACCTTGCCAGTAAATCCGCGGAAGCGGCGAAGAGCACCACCACGCTGATCGAAGACACCCTCGCGGCTGTGAAGAACGGCTCTTCCATGGCTGCCGCGACCGCCGCCTCTCTGGAAAAAAGCGCGGACGCCATGCAGGCGGTGGTCGCCAAGATCGAAGAGATCGCGGCGGCTTCCGACCAGCAGGCGCAGTCGGTCTCCCAAATCAACATCGGCGTGGAGCAGATCTCCTCCGTGGTCCAGACCAACAGCGCCACGGCCGAAGAAAGCGCCGCTGCAAGCGAGGAATTGTCCGGACAGGCGCAGATGCTGGAAAGCCTGGTCGGCAGATTCAGGCTTAGAGAAGAACCCGCAGCGCGGATGGCGGAAAACGCATTCTGATGACGGAGACGCGAAACACCCGGGTACGTATCGTACCCGGGTGTTTCGCGTGCGGCGGCATGGTTCAGACCCCGTTCTTGTCCGGCGCCGCGGCCGAGATCCGATAGGCGAGCTGCACCACCGCGGATACGACGAGAATTCCCAGCGCGAGCGCGCCCGCGATGAAAAAGGTATGGAGCCCCTCCCGCGCGAACATGGAGATATTTCCGTTGATGCAGTACTCCATGGTATAGTAGATCCCGCCTCCCGGAACGAGCGGCAGCAGCGCAATGATCAGAAATACGGTGACCGGTGCGCGGTAAAGCCTTGCCATGACTTCAGCATAGACCGAAATGACGATCGTGGCAAAAAAATACTGAAGGATATCGCTGCCGAAAAAGGAGAAGAAAAGAAAAACCGACCGCCCGATCGCGCCTCCCAAAGCGGACATGAAAATCACCTTTCCGCGCAGGTTGTACGCAATGCAAAAGCCAAGGCAGCCGATCAGAGAGTAACATGCGGAAAGCCAGATATTCTCCATCCAAAACACCCTTTACATCAAACGTCCCAGGGCATACAGAACCACGCCGGTCCCGATCGCAATGCCCACCGCAACCATCAGCGCCTCGGTCAGCTTGATGATTCCGGAGAGCAGATCGCCGGCAATGATGTCCCGCATGCCGTTGGTGATCGCGCTGC
>CAZVHV010000043.1:0-10651 GCA_964627025.1 uncultured Oscillospiraceae bacterium
ATCGGGGAGCTGGCGGGCGCCCCGGTGAACATCGTTCACCTGTCCACCGGACGCGGACTGGAGGCCGTGCGCGCCGCCCGGGCGAGGGGACAGGCGCTCTATGTGGAGACCTGCCCGCACTACCTTCTGCTGGACGAGTCGCGGTACGGCCTGCCCGAATTTGAGGGGGCGAAATACGTCTGCTCCCCGCCGCTGCGCGGGCGCGATGACTGCGGCGCGCTCTGGACGGCGGTGGAACAGGGGGAGGTGGACACCCTCGGCACCGACCACTGCGCCTTCAATTTCCGAGGAGGAAAGGACCTTGGCCGGGCGGATTTCTCCGAAATCCCAAACGGGCTGCCGGGCGTGGAGACCCGCCCCGTCCTTTTCTACACCCATGGCGTGGCGGCCGGGCGGGTGAGCGAGGTTGGAATGGCCCGCCTGCTGGCGGAAAACCCTGCCCGCCTGTTCGGGATGTACCCCCGAAAAGGGGTGCTAAAAGAGGGGAGTGACGCCGATATCGTAATCTGGGACACGGAATATACGGGGCGTATTACGGCGGCCGGGCAATTCCAGCGGGTGGACTACACGCCCTATGAGGGAATGCCAACGGTCGGCCGGGCGGACACGGTCGTGCTGGGCGGCGAGGTGGCGGTGCGGGGCGGCGCGCTGACCGCGGAACGCCGCGGCCGCTATGTCGCGCGCGGGCCGGCGGGGTTCTGGCGATGAAGCTCGGGTGCATCCTGCTGGCCTCGGGCGTCGGCGCGCGCTTCGGCGGCAACAAGCTGGTCCGGAAGGTAGAGGGGGAGACCCTCGCCGCTCGTGCCCTGCGGACCTTTCCCGCCGCGCTCTTTGTCCGCCGTGTGCTGACAAGCCGTTACCCGGAGATTCTGGCTATGGGCGCCGCGGAGGGCTGGGAGCCCCGGTTCAATCCGGACGCGGACGAGGGGATCGCTGCCGGCATCCGGCTGGGGATGGCCGACATGGAGGGGATGGACGGCGTGCTCTTCGCCGTCTGCGACCAGCCGTGGCTCACCCGGGCGAGCGTGCGCCGCCTGGCCGCCGCCTTCGCGGAGCGGCCGGACCGGATCACCGCGCTGGGCTGGCGGGGGAAAAGGGGGAACCCGGTCATCTTTCCCCGCGACCTCTTTCCGGACTTGAAGGCCCTTGCCGGGGATACCGGCGGCAGTGCGGTCATCGCGCGGAACCTTCCCCGTCTGGTGACGGTGGAGGCGGGCGAAGCGCGGGAGCTGTGGGACGTCGATACGCCGGAAGACCTGGACCGATAAAAAACGGAAGGGGATGTCCCCTTCCGTTTTTTGAATGGTGATAAAGTTATCCGCACTTGGAGTAGCCGCAGTTGCGGCAGGTGACGCAGCCGCCCTCGTGCTCCAGCCGGGAGCCGCACTCGGGGCAGAACTTCGCCTGCTTGCCGTCGGCATCCCTGACGGGGGCAGGCGCGTGAACGGCCATGGGGGCGGGGAAGGCGCCGTTTTCTGCGGCGTGCATGACCTTTTCGATGGCCTTGGCAATGGCGTCGGGGCAGGAGGTGACGTTCAGGCCCTGCTGGCGGATGGTGGAGGCGCAGCGGATGCCCTTCAGCTGCTGGATGATGACCTCCATGTCCATGCCGCTGCGCAGGGCGACCGAGACCAGCCGGGCGGTGGCCTCGGACTGGGAGGGGCAGCCGCCGGCCCTGCCGGTGTTGGTGAACACCTCACAGACGCCGTTCTGGTCGTAGTTGACCGTGATATAGAGGTTGCCGCAGCCGATCTTCACCTTTTCGGTGAAGCCCATGGTGACGTCGGGGCGCGGGCGCGGGGCGATGCGCTGCGGTGCGTCGCAGACCGTGCAGGGGGCCGCGCTCTCCTGCACGCCGCCGATGTTGAGCACCTGCTCGCTGCGGGAGCCGTCGCGGTAGATGGTGATGCCCTTGCAGCCGAGCTTGTAGGCCAGCAGATAGACCTGCGCCACATCGTCCGGGGTCGCGGTCTTGGGGAAGTTCACCGTCTTGGAGACGGCGTTGTCGGTGTGCTCCTGGAAGGCGGCCTGCATCCGCACATGCCAGACGGGAGATACGTCGTGCGCGCAGACGAAGACCGATTTGATCGCGTCTGGGATGCCCTTGAGGTGGGCCAGCGTACCGCCGGCGGCGATCTCCTGCATCAGCGCGTCGCTGTACAGTCCGGCCTCGACGAGCTTCGCCTTTAAAATCTCGTTGGTCTCCACAAGGTGGGTGTTGTCCATGACGTTGCGCACATAGGCGTAGGCGAACACCGGCTCCACGCCGGAGGAGACCCCGGCGATGATGGAGAGGGTGCCGGTGGGGGCGATGGTGGTGACGGTGGCGTTGCGTAGCGGGCTGCCGTCCCGGCAGGTGCTCTCGGTGAAGAGGGGGAAGGGACCTCTGGCCTGCGCCAGCTCCTCGCTCGCGGCGTGCCCGATGGTGTTCACCAGCTCCATCACCTCGGCGCCCAGGGCCACGCCCTCGTCGCTGTTGTAGGGGATGCCGAGATAGAGCAGCATGTCGGCAAAGCCCATGACGCCCAGGCCGATCTTGCGGGTGAGTTTGGTGACGCGCTCGATCTCGTCCAGGGGGTATTTGTTGGCCTCGATGACATTGTCGAGGAAATGGACGGCGTTGCGGATGGTGGTCTCCAGCTTGACTTTGTCCAGCGTATAGCTGCCGTTTTCCTGCTTTAAATGCCGGACCAGGTTGATGGAGCCCAGATTGCAGGACTCATAGGGCAGGAGGGGCTGTTCGCCGCAGGGGTTGGTGGACTCGATCTCCCCCTGGCCGGGCACCACGTTGTCGCGGTTGAGGCGGTCGAGGAAGATGATACCCGGCTCTCCGGTCTGCCACGCGGAGTTTACGATGGTCTCGAAGACCTCGCGGGCTTTGAGATGGGCCACCGTCTTTTTGGAGGCCGGGTCGACGAGGCCGTACTCGCGGTCCGCCTCCACCGCCGCCATGAAATCCTCGGTCAGTCCAACCGAGATATTGAAGTTGGTGATCTCGGAGAGGTTGTTCTTACAGGTGATGAACTCCATGATATCGGGATGATCCACCCGCAGGATGCCCATATTGGCGCCCCGGCGGGTGCCGCCCTGCTTCACCGCCTCGGTGGCGGCGTTGAAGACCTTCATAAAGGAGACGGGGCCACTGGCCACCCCGCCGGTGGAGTTTACCGTGGAGCCCTTGGCGCGCAGCCGGGAAAAGGAGAACCCGGTGCCGCCGCCGCTCTTGTGGATCAGGGCGGCGTTCTTGATGGCGTCGAAAATATCCTCCATGCTGTCGGCTACCGGCAGGACGAAACAGGCGGAAAGCTGGCCGAGCGGACGCCCCGCGTTCATCAGGGTGGGGGAGTTGGGGAGAAAATCCAGCTCGGTCATCATCTCATAAAAGGTCTTCGCGGTGGCCTTCACATCGGCCGCGGGGTCAAAGTGGAGATCGGGCGCGGCAATGGCGTCGGCGACCCGGTGAAACAGCTCGTCCACCGTTTCGGTGGGTTTCCCGTTTTCGTCGCGGATGAGGTAGCGGCGCTCCAGCACGGCGCGCGCATTGTCGGAAATAGGCATTGCTCCCAGCCCCTTTATTCATGTTAGGATTCCGCTTGAAGATAAATCAATTTGCGGTATTAACTATATAATGTATCACAAAACGAAATCGTGTCAATATATAGTTTCTTGTTTTCGGCGGTGAAACTTGCTATAATCTAACGTATCGACTTTGACTTTGGCCGCAGGGAGATGAAGGAATGGAAAAGCTGTTTGGCGGAAAAGAGGCAGGGGTTTACCGCCGGACGTTTTCCCGCATGGGCTGGGCGCTGACCGCGCTCCTGGTGCTCCAGGGGGTGGGCCAGATGGGAATGGCGACCGCCGCCGGCTGGTGGGCGCCGGGACTTTTGAATGCGGAGTGGTTCTACTGGTCGATCTTCGTACTCCCAACCTATCTCCTGGCTTTCCCGGCCGCCCTCCTGATTCTGCACACCATCCCCACCGCGCCGCGGACGGCGCCGAAACTGCTGAGCCGGAGTTCCTTCCTGCGGGTATTCGTCATCTCCCTGGCGGGGCTGTATCTGTCTAACCTGATCACCCTGTTTTTCATCGAGATGATCGGACGGGTGAGAGGAGAGGAACTGGTCAACCCCGTGTCGGCCCTCTCCAACCTGCCGGTATGGCTCATGCTGCTGATCGGCTGCGTGCTCGCGCCGGTGGCCGAGGAACTGCTCTTCCGCAGGGCGCTGCTCAACCGTTTGAAGCCCTACGGCGAAGGGTTCGCCATTTTTGCCTCGGCCCTGCTCTTTGCGATGCTCCATGCAAACCTGTTCCAGATGCTTTATGCCTTTACCGCCGGCGTGTGCTTTGCCTATGTGGCCCTGCGCACGGACGCCATCCGGCAGACCATCCTGCTCCACGCGCTGATCAACGGCGTATCGGTGGCGGTGCCGCCGCTCGTCAGACTGCTGGGCGGGAAGGGCGACGTCGTGCTTTCGGCCGGCGTGGTGGGCGCCATGTTCTGCGGCGCATATCTGATCTACCGTTACCGGGGCCGGCTGCGGACGGTGCCGTCGCCGCAGGGGCTGGACCCCGTGGATAAGTGGGGATATTTTCTGGTCAACCCGGGTATGACGGTGTTTTCCCTGCTGGTGGTGTTCATCGTATGGATGACGATTTTGCTGCCCCGGAAGGGATGAAACGGGGCGAACCTGACTTCCGCGAAAAAGCGGCCGGCCGGACCTGATTTGTGATATAAGCACAAAAACCAGCCTTTCTTTTTGTGTGGTATATAGACATTTTGCAATGAGGCCAAATAACTGTAGACATATCGCGAAGTTAGGACTATAATAGATTTGTATTGAGTTGGTAGCACCAATCTTGGGAAATATTCTTCCCCAAAAGGTACGGAACCCTCAATCGTACATTTAAAGTGGTAGGGCCAATTCGCATCAGCGGGACAAGCCCTCTTCCTAACGTGCATGGCGGCGCCGTGTACCCGGGACCTGGAGCGTGCGCTGCCACCGTCCAATTTTCTCGCGAGCAGAGTACGGTCACGTTCTTTGCTCCATTTTGTCTGGGAAGGAGGGAGTTTGGCACACAGTATTGTGAACGATTTAACAATATTGTGTGTTTTCTGTTGCTTGAAAAGGCAGTTCCGTTCTCCTCATTTGGAATCATCTGAAAAACGGGCAGAGCTATAATTCCTTCACGTTCACTAATACGAAAGGCAGGGGAAAAGTTTGAAAAAAGTGAAAGTCCTAACCGCAGAAGAAGCAGTCAAACTGGTAAAAAATGGTGACACCCTGGTAACCAGCGGATTCGTCGGCAGCTGTCTGCCCGAGGCCCTGAACAAGGCCATCGAGGAAAGCTTCCTGAAGACGGGCGAGCCGAACAACCTGACGCTGTCCTATGCCTCCTCCAACGGAAGCAGAAACGGCACGGGCGGCGACCACTACGCGCATAAGGGCATGCTCAAGCGCGTGATCATCGCACACTACGCCACGGCCCCCAAACTGGCCGAGATGGTTCTCCGCGAAGAGTGCGAAGCATACAACATCCCGCAGGGCGCGCTGGTGTTCCTGCTGAGAGATATAGCGGGCCATCGTCCGGGCACCATCACCCACGTCGGCCTGGAGACCTTCGCCGATCCGCGCAACGGCGGCGGCAAGGTGAACAGCATCACCACCGAAGACCTGATCGAGGTCGTCAACATCGGCGGCGAGGAGAAGCTGTTCTATAAAGCCTTCCCCGTCAACGTCTGCTTCATCAGAGGCACCTACGCGGACGAATACGGAAACATCACCGCGGAAAAGGAAGTCGCCACCACCGAGCTCACCTCGATCGCGCAGGCGGTCAGAAACTGCGGCGGCACCGTGATCGTGCAGGTCGAGCGCGTTGTCCAGGCGGGCACGCTGGATCCGCGCCTCGTAAAGGTCCCCGGTGTCTACGTGGACGCCGTCGTGGTGGCCGATCCCAAGGATCATGAGCAGAGCGTCGGCAAAGAGTATGATCCCTCCCTCTCCGGCGAGATCCGCGCGAGCGTTTCCGGCGGCGTGACCGAAACCCCCCTGGATGCCAAGAAGATCATCGGCAGAAGAGCGGCCATGGAACTGGAGCGCGATACGGTGGTCAACCTCGGCATCGGCGCCCCCGAGTATGTCGCTCAGGTGGCCGGCGAAGAGGGCACCGCGGATTACATGACCCTGACGGTCGAGAACGGCGTCATCGGCGGCATCCCGCAGGGCGGCCCCAGATTCGGTTCCTCCATGAACCCGGACGCAGTCCTCGATCAGGGCTATCAGTTCGACTTCTATGACGGCGGCGGACTCGACATGGCATTTTTGGGACTGGCCCAGTGCGATGAGAGCGGCAACATCAACGTCAGCAGATTCGGCCCGAAGATCACCGGCTGCGGCGGTTTCATCTCCATCACCCAGAACTCCAAGAAGGTTTTCTTCTGCGGCACCTTCCGCGCCGGCGGACTGAAGGAGAAAGTGGTCGACGGCAAGCTGGTGATCGACCAGGAAGGCAAGGAGTGCAAGTTCCTGAAGCAGGTCGAGCAGATCACCTTCAGCGGAAAGTACGCCGCGAAGCAGGGCCAGCAGGTGAAGTACATCACCGAGCGCGCCGTGTTTGAGCTGCGCAAGGACGGCCTCTATCTGACCGAGGTCGCGCCCGGCATCGACATTCAGACCCAGGTCATCGACCAGATGGACTTTGTCCCCAAAATGGACGAGGTCAAGATCATGGACACCCGCATCTTCCGCGAAGGAAAGATGGGCCTGAAAGACTAAGTAAAGCTAACCCTCGCCGCGAGACAGTACCAAAAATGGGACCTATGGGACCAGCGAAAACAGGAGGATTTTTGTCGTGTATGTAATGGGGATAGATGTTGGCTCTTCGTCTTCAAAAGTAATGATACTGGGGGACGACAAAAACATTATCGCCGCAGAAGTAGTCCAGATTGGAACTGGTTCCACCGGGCCTCAGCGGGCACTGCAGGCGGCTTATGAAAAATCGGGACTCGGGCCGGACGACATGGCATATGTTGTCGCCACAGGTTACGGGAGATTCAACTGCACAGAGGCTGACAAGCAGATCAGTGAGATCAGCTGTCACGCCAAAGGTATTTTCTACTTGATTCCTACAGCAAGAACCATTATCGATATCGGCGGACAGGATGCAAAAGCAATCAGACTTGACCCTAACGGCGGGATTAGACAGTTCTTTATGAATGACAAGTGCGCGGCGGGCACTGGACGTTTCCTGGAAGTAATGTCAAGAGTCCTGGAAGTAAAGCTGGATGAAATGCAGCTGTATGATGAGCGGGCCACTGAGCCTGCCAAGGTCAGCAGCACCTGTACCGTTTTTGCCGAATCGGAAGTGATTTCCCTGCTGTCAAAAGGAATCGCGAAGGAAAATATCATTGCAGGCGTGCACGAATCTGTCGCCAACAAGGCATGTGGTCTGGCATACAGAGCCGGCATAGAAGATGACGTCGTCATGTGCGGCGGAGTATCGCAGAATGCCGGTGTAGTAAGAGCCATTAGCAGACAGCTGAAAAGAAAAGTGATCGTCGCACCCAATCCCCAGACTACGGGTGCCCTGGGAGCCGCGCTGTTTGCTTATGAAGAGGCATTAAAAAATAAATCATCTGGAAAGGAAAGAACAGCAATATGAGTGAAACATCTAACATGAGCTCAAAAGAAATGCTGGCATTCTACCAGCAGAAGCTGGACGAGGAAGCCAGAGAAGCAAAGAAGGAAGGCCGCCTGGTCTGCTGGTCGGCATCCGTTGCACCCCCTGAATTCTGCGTCACCATGGACATCGCCATGGTCTATCCCGAGACCCACGCCGCCGGCATCGGCGCCAGAAAGGGCGCCCTGGACATGCTCGAAGTGGCCGATGCCAAGGGCTATGCCCTGGACACCTGCTCCTATGCGCGTGTAAACCTCGGCTATATGGAGCTGCTGAAGCAGAAGGCCAAGACGGGCGAGGCTCCCGAGAAGCTGAAGAACTCCCCCGCTGCCGATGTGCCGCTGCCCGATCTCGTCATCACCTGCAACAACATCTGCAACACCCTGCTGAAGTGGTATGAGAACATCGCCGTCGAGCTGAACATCCCCTGCATCGTCATCGACGTGCCCTTCAACCACACCATGCCCATCCCCCAGTACGCCAAGGACTACATTGTCGATCAGTTCAGAGACGCGATCGCTCAGCTCGAGCAGATCACCGGCAAGAAGTTCGACTACGACAAGTTCCTGGAAGTGCAGAAGCAGACCCAGCGCTCCGTTGCCCAGTGGAACCGCATCGCGGGCATGCTGGCCAACAAGCCCTCTCCCCTGAACGGCTTCGACCTGTTCAACTTCATGGCTCTGATCGTCTGCGCCAGAAGCAGAGACTACGCCGAGAAGACCTTCAAGAAGTTCGCCGATGAGATCGAGGAGAACCTGAATAACGGCGTTTACGCCATGAAGGGCAACGAGCAGAAGCGTGTCACCTGGGAAGGCATCGCTGTTTGGCCGTACCTTGGCCTGACCTTCAAGACCCTGAAGAACATGGGCGACATCATGACCGGTTCCATGTACCCGGCTCTGTGGGACCTCTCCTACACCCCCGGCGACATGAGCTCCATGGCCGACGCCTACACCAGAACCTATATCAACACCTGCCTGCCCAACAAGGTCGAGAAGTTCAACGAGACCATCGTGCGCGGCCAGTGCGACGGCATCATCTATCACCAGAACAGAAGCTGCAAGAACATGAGCCTGGTGAACGTGGAGACCGCTGAAATGGTACAGGCCCTCAACGGCCTGCCTTACGTCAGCTTCGACGGCGATCAGACCGATCCCCGTAACTTCTCCGAAGCTCAGTACGAGACTCGTGTCCAGGCACTGGATGAAATGATGAAGCAGGAAAAGGAGGGCACTCCCAATGAGTAAGATCGATTCCATTATCAGTGAGTTGTCCGCGATTGCTGAAAATCCGGGCAAAGCAATCCAGGATTTTAAGAACGAGACCGGCAAGGGCGCTGTCGGCATCATGCCTGTCTACGCTCCTGAGGAAATTGTTCACGCTGCCGGCTACCTGCCCGTGGGCATCTGGGGCGGCCAGAAGGTGATCGCCAAGGCCCGTTCCTACTTCCCGCCTTTTGCCTGCTCCATCATGCAGAGCATCATGGAAATGTCCATCGACGGCGTGTACGACGACATGGCTGCCATCCTGTTCTCCGTGCCCTGCGACACCCTGAAGTGCTTCAGCCAGAAGTGGAAGGGCAAGTCCCCCGTCATCGTTTTGACCCATCCCCAGAACAGAAAGATCGATGCGGCTGCCAGATTCCTCTATGAGGAGTACAAGCTCGTCCGCTCCCGCCTGGAGAAGATCCTGGGCGTCGAGATCACCGACGAAGCCATCGAGAAGAGCATCGTCGTCTACAACGAGAACCGCAAGGTCATGCGTGAGTTCTCCGATGTCGCTGCTCAGTATCCCCAGATCATCGACCCGATCAAGCGCCACGATGTGATCAAGGCGAGATTCTTCATGGAGAAGTCCAAGCACACCGCCAAGGTCAAGGAGCTGATTGCAGAGCTGAAGGCAATGACTGTCGAGCCCTGGACCGGCAAGAAGGTCGTCCTGACCGGCATCATGGCCGAGCCCAACGAGTTCCTGCAGGTCTTCAAGGACAACGGCATGGCTGTTGTCGCCGACGATCTGGCTCAGGAGAGCAGACAGTTCAGAGTTGACGTGCCCGCAGGCATCGATCCGCTGTTCCGCCTGGCTCAGTGGTGGGAGGAGTTCGACTGCTGCTCCCTCGCGACCGACGTCAAGAAGCCCAGAGGCCCCATGCTGATCGACATGGTCAAGAAGTACGGTGCGGACGCCGTCGTCGTTTGCATGATGAAGTTCTGCGATCCGGAAGAGTTTGACTACCCGATCTACTACATGCAGCTCGAAGAGGCCGGCATCAAGAGCCTCAACATCGAGGTCGACCTGGAAGCCACTGCTTTCGAGCAGGTCAGAACCAGAGTCCAGAGCTTCCGCGAAATGATGTAATTTCCGGCGCCTTCCGTCTGTCCGGCTAACGCAGGGACAGGCGGAAGGCGCAAGCATGGAAAATTACTTGTTATTATTTTTGAAAGGAATGACCGATCATGAAACCTATGAGACTGCATCATGTTGGCATTGTTCTTCCGAGCCGCGAGGCCGCCGAGGACCTGATGAAGGTGCTGGGCCTTGAAGTCGATTACGAAGGCTTCGTGGACGCATACCATGCCGACCTGATCTTCACCAAGTACGGCAAGGATGAGAGCCCCCTGGAGTTCATCATCCCGAAGGAAGGCGTTCTCACCGAGTTCAACGGCGGTAAAGGCGGCATCGCCCACATCGCGTTCGAGGTCGACGACGTTGAGGCCGCGCGCAAGGATTTCGAGGAGAGAGGCTACGGCATGCTCGAGAAGAAGGCCGTAACCGGCACCGACGACATCATTGTCAACTTTGTCAGACCGCGCTTCACCCACGGTATTCTGGTGGAGTTCGTTCAGACCGTGGCGCCCATCAACCGCGACTACAAGGCGGAGTAAGAAAACAGCCTGATTCAGGCAGGACGGAGCAAGCTCCGTCGCAACAGAAAGGGGAGGGCTGTTCCTGCCGCTTAACCGGCAGGAACAGC
>CAZVHV010000044.1:0-10569 GCA_964627025.1 uncultured Oscillospiraceae bacterium
AACTGAGGCCGTCCGCTCCCGGAAAAATCGAACGTCCCCGGCAGACCAGGTCTGCCGGGGACGTTCGCGTGCGTTCAGTACCGGTTCACCCAGCCCGAGATGAGGACGGTGGGCACGGTCCACAGGAGCAGGAAGACGGTAAGATTGGCGGGAGAGAGCGAGGTATAGGCTGCGATGAAGGTGAGATAGAAGGAGAGCAGGGCCCCGGCCCCGGAACCGGCGGCGGCCAGTCCGGCCGAAAGCCGGGTGGCGTACCGCAGCCGGCGCGCGCCGACGACCGCCTCGGAGAAGGGGACGAGCCCCTCGCGGCACAGCACGGCGGTGATGAGGGTGCTGTGCTCCTGGCGGGGGTCGGAGAGCTCGATCCGCCGGGGGACGGTGGGAAATTCCATCTTGTCCACAGGCAGCTTGAAGCGCTGGTGCAGCATGGCGGGGATCACGTTGAAATCCCGGGTGGCCAGCACGGGGCGGATCTGGTTGTGGATGAGGGCGGAAAGGGCGGGCGGAATGGCGCTCTGCAGGGTGTAGTTCAGGGCGAAGATGCCGGCCAGCTCGCCGTCGATGGCGCAGAAGACCGCGTTTTTCACCCCGAGGCCCTGGGGAAGCGGAACTTCCATCAGCTTCATGAAGGCGGCGGTGCCCACCAGGATCTGTTCGCCGCGCACCTCGGCCGAGGCGCCGCCCCCCTCGTAGCAGCAGAAGTCGTTCGCCCGGCGGTAGGTGGCGCCCTGCGTCCGCAGGAGGTCGTGGAAGACCTTGTCCAGCCCGCTGTCCTCGGCGCGGATGAGGGTGGCGGTCACCGCCACCACCTTTTCCACCGAAAAATCCCCAAAGATCTTGATCCCGTTGAGGGAGACCGCGCCGGGGGGGAACAGGTCGTTGTCGGTGAGCAGGATGCCGTTGCCCCGCTCCGACCGGCGCACCCCCTCCCAGCCGGCGAGCGCGGCGCCGCTTTTGGCAAGGCGGGCGGAGAGGGAGAGCATGGGCATCCCGAAGCACAGGAGCCCCGAGTAGGAGGCGCAGGCCGTCAGGGTGGCCGAGAGGCACCAGAGCAGATGCTCGGGCCGGCGGGTGCCGAGGGAGGAGATCAGGGAAAACAGCAGGCAGGCGAGCAGCAGCAGCGGCGCGGCCACGCGGAAGATGCGCTGCGCGCCGTCCTCGCTCTGGATCTGCGTGCCGAAGCCGTGCAGGGGCGCGGAAGCCTTGGCGTAGGCGTCGCGTCCGTTCCACTTCTTTTCATCCAGGGTGACGAGATAGGGCTCGGCCGCGGCGACAGCCGTACGGCAGGCCAGCCACAGCCCCCTGCGTTTCAGATAAGTGCCCCACAGGACGAAGCCGAGCCCCAGCGCCGCGGCGCCGCAGTAAGGCAGCGCACCGTCCCGCCCGCCCA
The DNA here is from genome assembly GCA_964627025.1 of uncultured Oscillospiraceae bacterium. GTDB lineage: Bacteria > Bacillota > Clostridia > Oscillospirales > Oscillospiraceae > JAEWRY01. Next base: position 1,391 of record CAZVHV010000044.1, read on the forward strand.
GCGCGAGCATGGTGAGGCTGTCCGCGAGGGTGGCGATGCAGGCGAGCGCGGTGAGGCTTTCCATCCCCGGGCGCCCCTCCGCAAGGCTGAGCAGCCCGCGCCCCAGAACATCGGCGCCGAGCAGCATGGCGGCCGCCAGCAGGCCGGCCGAGAGATAGATCTGCAGGGGGAGGGTGAACAGCGGGAACGGGATGGGCAGATGCCCCGCGGGCGGGACGGCCGAGACCAGGAGCAGGAGCGAGGCCGTCAGGAACACGGCGAGGCCCCGCAGCCGCGTCGACGCGAGCCCCTTGCCGTACAGGCGGGCCAGCTCGCCGGGCGGCAGGTCGGGCGCGGGCTCGGGCTCCGGCCGCGGCTTGCGTTCGCGGCGCTTTTCGAAGGTCTGCGTGTCCTCCACGTCCGCGCCGGGGATGAGGGTCTCCGCCCGCAGCTGGGCGGGGTCCGGCTCCTCCTGGGCAAACATCTGCCCCGTGTAATCCGCCTCGGCCTCCCGCAGGCGGCGCAGGCCTTCCAGCAGCGGGCTCTCTTCCGGGTCCCCGGCCTCCCCGGCCGGGTCGGCCTCCGGTTCCCCGGGAGGAAGCTCCTCCTCCGCCGCGGGCGGGCCTTCCGGATCTTCCGCGGGGGGCGGCTGCGGCGCGTCCTCCTCCGGCGTCCGCTCCGGAGCGGGGGTCACCTCGGCGGTCTCGCCGCAGGGCGGCGCCATGGGAATGGGGAGGGCGTCTTCGTCCGCCTCCTTGTGCGTCTCGGCGGCATATTCCGCCAGAATCTCCTCCAGAGAGAAGGAATACTCCTCCGCTCCGGGCGGTGTACCGTTTTGTTCGTCCAGATCCTTTGCCATGGAAGCGCCCCCGTTATTCTTCTTGAGCATCAGAGCCGCGCTGGCGCACCGCCTCATAGAGGAGGATGGCGGCCGCCGCGCTGGCGTTGAGAGAACCGAGCTTCCCCTTCATGGGGATGGAGACCCGGAAGTCGCAGGTCTCCCGCACCAGCCGCCCCATGCCCTCGCCCTCGGAGCCGATGACGATGACCGCGGGGCCCTTCAGGTCGGCCTTGTAGAGGGACGTGTCCCCGTCGGCCGCCGTGCCGAACACCCACAGCCCCTCCTGCTTCAGCTCCTTGAGCAGGGCGGGCAGATTGGGGACCCGGGCGACCGGCAGGTGGGCCACCGCGCCCGCCGAAGTCTTGGCGACGATGGCGGTGAGCCCCGCGCTCCGCCGCTTGGGGATGATGACGCCGTGCGCGCCCGCGCACTCCGCCGTGCGGATGACGGCGCCCAGGTTGTGCGGGTCGGACAGCTCGTCGCAGACCACGATCAGGGGCGCCTCGCCCTTGTCGCGCGCGGCCTGCAGGATGTCGTCCACCGAGGCGTACTCCCGCACGGCGGCCATCGCGATGACCCCCTGATGGGCGTGGGTGAGGCTCATGCCGTCCAGCTTGCGCCGGTCGGCCTCCACCACGACGATGCCCTTCCCGCGCGCGGTAGAGGCGATGTGGCCCAGCGCCGCGTCGGTCTCGCCCCGCGCGAGATAGATCTTATCGATCGGGCTGCCCGCCCTCAGGGCCTCCAGAACGGCGTTGCGCCCCTCGATCACGCCGTCGGCCACGGCCTCCTGCAGCGTGACGGGGGGACGCGAAAAATTCTTTTCCCTCATGAGGCAACCCGCTTTCCTTTTTTTTGAACAGACCGGCACACCGCCCGGCAGGGAAAATGTGCCAGAAGCCGCTTTGCGGCGATTATGCCCATTATAGCATAAACGGCCGCTCAGAAAAAGAGCGAAATACCATTTGCGGTCACAGAAAATTCACAGCTTTTTGCCGTGCCGTTCCTTGTATTTACAGGTGGGTTGTGCTATATTACAACATAACAAAAACTATTCTTTAGACAGTAGGAGGGCATGTTTTTGAAGCCCAAGAAAGGTTCCGACAACAAGAACTACATGGGGATCGTCACCATTGTGGTCTGGGCGCTGGTGATCACCGTTCTGGTCAACCAGATCACCTCCATGTACTTCAGCTCCAAGACGGAAGAGATCAGCTACTCCAAGTTTTACGAGATGGTGAAGGAGGACAAGGTGGCCTCCGTCGAGCTCCAGAGCAATAAATATATCATTACCCCCAAGGACTCGTCGTCAACCGACGCCGCCGCGTCCAACACGAACAGCCTGGGCGAGCTCTTCTCCGAGGACTTCCAGAAGTCCGACCCCATCCTCTATGTCACCGCGCCTCCCCCCATGGACGACCCGGACCTGCTGCCCCTCCTGCGGGAGCACGGCGTGGACACCATGGCGCCCCTGGTGGAGGAGTCCTCTTACCTCGTGAGCATCCTGGTCTCCTATGTGGTCCCCATGCTCATCATGGTGGCCCTGTTCTCCTTCCTCTTCAAGGGCATGGGCAACCGGCTCGGCGGCGGCCTGGGCGGCGTGGGCAAGGCAAATGCCAAGGTCTATGTGGAAAAGAAGACCGGCGTCACCTTTGCCGACGTGGCCGGCCAGGACGAGGCCAAGGAGTCGCTGGAGGAGATCATCGACTTCCTCCACAATCCGGGCAAGTACACCGAGATCGGGGCCAAGCTCCCCAAGGGCGCGCTGCTGGTCGGCTCGCCCGGCACCGGCAAGACCCTGCTGGCCAAGGCCGTGGCCGGCGAGGCGAACGTCCCCTTCTTCTCCATCTCGGGCTCCGACTTCGTGGAGATGTTCGTGGGCGTGGGCGCCTCCCGTGTGCGCGACCTGTTCCAGGAGGCGGCCAAAATGGCCCCGTGCATCATCTTCATCGATGAGATCGACACCATCGGCAAGACGCGCGACAACCGCATGGGCGGCAACGACGAGCGGGAGCAGACCCTGAACCAGCTGCTGGCCGAGCTGGACGGCTTCGACCCCACCAAGGGCGTCATCGTCCTGGCCGCCACCAACCGGCCCGAGGTGCTGGACAAGGCTCTGCTGCGTCCCGGCCGGTTCGACCGCCGCATCACGGTGGACCGCCCCAACCTCGCGGGGCGCCTCGCCACCCTGCAGGTGCACACCCGCAACATCCGCCTCTCCGACGACGTGGACCTGAACAAGATCGCGCAGGCCACCGCCGGGTGCGTGGGCGCCGACCTCGCCAATCTGGTGAACGAGGCCGCGCTGCGCGCCGTCCGCCAGGGACGCAGGGCGGTCAACCAGGGCGACCTGCTGATCTCCTTCGAGGTGGTCATCGCGGGCACCGAGAAGAAGGGCACCGTCCTGACCGAAAAGGAAAAGCGCATCATCGCCTACCACGAGGTGGGCCACGCGCTGGTGGCCGCCACCCAGAAGGGCTCCAAGCCGGTCTCCAAGATCACCATCGTCCCGCATACGCAGGGCGCGCTGGGCTTCACCATGCAGCTGCCCGAGGAGGAGAAGTTCCTCATGTCCAGGGAGGACCTGCTCATCGAGATCCGCACCCTGCTGGCCGGCCGCGGCGCCGAGGAAGTGGTCTTCCACACCATGACGTCGGGCGCCGCCAACGACATCGAGCGGGCCACCGACCTGGCGCGCAAGATGGTCACCATGTTCGGCATGAGTGAAAAATTCGGCATGATGAGCCTTGCCACGGTGCAGAACCAGTATCTGGACGGCGCCTTGGGCCTCACCTGCGCGCAGGCCACCGCCGCCGAGATCGATCAGGAGATCCAGTCCATCATCATCGCCTGCCACAACGACGCGCTGCGCATCCTGGAGGAAAACCGGGAGAAGCTGAACGAGGTCTCGCAGTACCTGCTGGAAAAGGAGACCATCACGGGCGCCGAGATGATGGCCATCCTGGAGGGCAGGGACCCCGCGCTGGCCGAAAAAGACGACGAGGAGCCGCCCGCCGGGTTTGCCGGCGAACCGGCCCCCGAGCCTCCGGCGCCCATCCCCCCGGCCGGACCCGCGCAGCGGGAGGACCCGCCGGAAGGACCGGAAGCAGACAAAACGGAATAAGACACAAAGCGGCCCGGGAAGAACTTCCCGGGCCGCTTTACGCGCAAAAATTTTTGAAGTCGGTTGAAAAAGCCGGAAAATGGGTCTATACTTTTTATTTATGTTCTTTAAAATCATTTTTTGTACGAAGGTGAAAGATTTGTTCCAAGGGTATGTATCGGAATTGAAAGAGGAGTTCGCGGACTACAACGGCGCGAAGCTGGCGAAGGACGCGATGGCGGGGCTGACCGTTGCGGCCGTGGCCCTCCCGCTGGCGCTCGCGTTCGGCGTGGCCAGCGGCGCCGACGCGGCCTCCGGCCTGATCACGGCGATCATCGCGGGCTTCGTCATCAGCGCTTTTTCGGGCGCGTATTACCAGATCTCCGGGCCGACCGGCGCGATGGCGGCCATCCTGATCTCGGTCATCGCCCGCTATCAGATGCAGGGGGTCTTCCTCGCCACCCTGCTGGCCGGCGTGATCCTGCTGATCGCGGGCTTTCTGCATCTGGGGAAGCTGACCGCCTTCATCCCGGCGCCCGTCATCACCGGGTTCACCTCGGGCATCGCGGTCCTGATCGCGCTGGGGCAGCTCGACAACTTCTTCGGGGTCACCTCGTCTGGGGACACGGCCCTGTCCAGGTTTCTGAGCTATTTCCACGGGAATTTTTCCCCCAACCTCTGCGCCGTGGGCGTGGGCCTGTTCGTCATCGTCTTCATGCTGGCCTTTCCGAAAAAATGGAGCGCCGTGGTGCCCGCGTCGCTGCTCGGCATCCTGCTGGCGACCGCGTGTTCCATGCTGCTGCATCTGGACGTCAAAACGGTGGGCGAGATCCCCAAGACCCTGCTGCCCGCGGCGCGCCTGAATCTGACCGACCTCTCCTTCGCGAAGCTCTCGGGCCTGCTCTCCCCCGCGGTGAGCATCGCGATGCTGGGCATGATCGAAAGCCTCCTCTGCGGGTCGAGCGCCGGGCACATGACGGGCAGGCGCCTCAACAGCGACCAGGAGCTGATCGCCCAGGGCATCGGCAACATCCTCCTGCCCTTTTTCGGCGGCATCCCCGCCACGGCGGCCATCGCGCGGACCAGCGTCGCCATCAAGTCGGGCGCGCAGACCCGCCTGACCGGCGTTTTCCACGCCGTGGGCCTTCTGATCTCCATGTTCGTGCTGGCCCCCTTCATGTCGGCCATCCCGCTGTCCGCGCTGGCGGGCGTCCTGCTGGTGACGGCCTGGCGCATGAACGAGTGGTCGGCCATCCGGTACATCTTCTCCCATAAATTCAAGGGCGCCGCCCTGAAGTTTTCGGCGACCATGCTGGCGACCGTGATCTTCGACCTGACGACCGCCATCCTCATCGGCGTGCTCGTCGCGCTGGTCCTGCTGGTCAAGCGCCTCTCGGCCATTGAGATCAACTATGAGAAGGTGGACCCCGCGCGGATCGGCGTTGCCGGCGACGCGCTGAAGGAGCGGTTCGGCAATGCCTGCGTCGTGTACATTGCCGGCCCGATGATCTTTGCGAACACGCAGGATATCGAGGAGATCGCGCGGAGGATCCACCCCGGCTGCGACACGGTGCTCTTCTCCCTGCGCGGCGCGTCCCACATGGACATCTCGGGCGCGCAGGCGCTGCTCGGGGTGCTCCGGGAGTTCCAGGCGCGGAAGATGGACATCCTGGTCTGCGGCCTGTCCAGGAACATGGAGGAGATCATGTGGCGCTCGGGCATCGTCGAGCTTCTGGGCGAGGACAGCTTTTACTGGAGCGTGGACCGGGCGCTGCTGGGCGAGGGACCCTGCCGGATGCAGGCGCCTGCCGGCAAGGTATAAAACGGACGGGGAGCAAGCCATACTGGATACGGCTCGCACAGAGCCGGAACAGGAGGGCGGAAGCTGTGGAAAAACACAGGGACCCGGACAAAAAGCGCGGCCGGAAAAAGGAAACGGCGGCCCGCCGGCATCCCGAGGAGATGCGGGAGGGCGGCATCACGGAATGGGACGGCGGCGTCACGCTGTCCACCGCCGAAATTCTTGATTTTTCGGAGGGGACCGATTCGACGCCCTGAACCGAAAACAGCGGGCCGGACATTGTCCGGCCCGCTGTTTTCGTGAACCACGGCCCGAAAGACGCGCATGCCCCGGCCGCGGCATATCATGGGGAGAAGGAGGTGATCTCATGCCATTCCGGAACCCGTTCTTTTTCTTCTTTCCCTGGTTCCCGCCCTACCGGCCCTATCCGCCCCGGCCGCCTCGGCCGCCCGGACCCCCGCCCGGACCTCCGCCGGGTCCCCCGCCGGGTCCTCCGCCCGGGCCGCCCCCGTGCCCCCCGCCGGGGCCGTGGCGCAGGCCTCCGTGGTGATGCGGCCGACGGCCGCGTGCCCTGATCCTTAAGCGCTTCTGCGCAAAGGACCCGGCTTCGGCATGTGCCGAAGCCGGGTCCTTTGACGTCCCGGGTGCCTGCCCGGCCGGGCTACGCCTCATAGATGCGGATGGTATTTCTCACTTTTTTGGAGCGGTACAGCGCGGTATCGGTATTTTTCAGCAGCTGCGTCGGCGTGATCCCCTCGGAATACGGCGCGATGCCGAAGCTCACGCTCACCGGCACCTCGATCTTATGCGCCTTCATGACCGCCTCAAAGTCGCGCTGGATATTCCGGCAAACCTCGGTCACGGCTTCCAGCGACCGATTCCGGAACAGGACGCAGAACTCGTCGCCCCCGAAGCGGAAGGCGGCCCCGTCCACACAGTTCCGCTTGAGGATCGAGCCGAATTCCTTCAGGCACAGGTCCCCCTTGGTATGCCCCATGGTGTCGTTGAGCAGCTTGAAATGGTCAAGGTCGATCATGACAAAGAAATAGTTGCTCCCGGAATGATCCTCCTCCATCTGCCGAAAGGCCTCCCGCAGGGCGATCCGGTTGTAGACGTCGGTCAGGTCGTCCGTCTGCAGCTTCTGCCGCAGGTGGTGGTGCTCGATCTCCTTCTGGATCGCTGCGGACATCTTCTCGCGCTCGAAGCGGATGGAGACAATGCACACGGCATAAAAGGCGCACAGGATGCAGAGCGAGACGATAAAGTCGATCAGCGAGATGCTGTCGCTCAGGACGGACGGCTTGTTGGCGTCCCAGGTCACCAACAGCTCGGAGACGACCTTTGCGGTGATGCTGCAGAGCGCCGTGATGCTGGTCAGGGTATAGTTGTTGTATACGATGGTCAGCATGATGGGGAGGACGAAAATCAGATAAAGCGAGACAAAAATGCTGTGCACCGTGAACAGGACAAAGCAGATCGCGACAAAGAGCAGCGAGACGACGTATACTTTTCTGCTCTGCGAGAGCCCGGAAAGAAACAGGGTCCAGTACCCCGCCGCGATGAGCGCGAGATTGACGAGCCCCGGCGCGACCAGATACTTCAGGAGATATCTCCCAAACGGCGTTTTGACGGCGCCCATCTGATAAAAGACATATTCCAGGACACATTCGATCAGAAAGGCACACAGCACCAGAGCGACGGAGGTATAGTAATGCAGATGCAGCCAGCGGCACTCGATCTTTTCATATTCCTGCCTGACTTCCTGCTCTATTTCGCTGACGGTTTCACGGACGGCTACGGTTTCGATCATTTTTTCCCCTCATATCTTGTAAAAGTTAGAAAAATGACAGGAAATATATTGCTTAAATCATAGCACCGCAGAAAGTCAAAGTCCAGAATCAATTTTCGGAAAGGTGACGAATGTTGCGGTGCCCGCAAGGCTTCCGGGCCGAACGGCACCTCAAAAGACGCGGTTTTCGCTCGTCAGGCCGCCGTCCCGGAACATCAGGACGAAGACGACGAGCAGCGCGAGGCAGGCGAAAAGGAGAGACATCTCGCCCAGCGCGGCCGACAGCCGCGTGCCGACGACGGCGCCGACGAGGAAGAAGGCGATGACGCTGAAGTACTGCAGGCTGTTGCGCAGCAGCTGCTTGTTTTTGGTGCTCCGGTAATGGCAGAGGCATTCGGTGGCGCTGCGCAGATTGCCCGTGCACATGGTGGTGGCGTAGGGGCTTCCGTTCATCTTGCGGAACCCCGCGACCTGTAGGGAACACACGAAGGAGATCATGGTGTTCACCGCCATGTCGTACTGCTCCTGCCACAGCAGGGCCGCGACGCCGAGGACGAGCATCTCGACCGCGATCAGCACCTGCCTCCAGTGGATGCCGGGCGAGTGCTCATAGTGCTCCTTGATCCGCTCGGCCGTGACGATCCCCAGGAAAAACGCAAACACGGGGAGCAGATAGTAGAAGGTTTTTCCCCAGTCTCCGTTGGCGAAGCCGATCCCAAGCAGGACGATGTTCCCCGTCTGCGCGTTTGCGAAGACGTGGCCCCGGCAGGTGTAGGTATAGGCGTCCAGATATCCGCCCACCGCCGCCAGCAGCACGGCGATGATCCAGGTATCCGACAGTTGCGCGCTGTTTTTCATAGTTTTAAAACCCCGATCAAATGGTTTCCGACGCCTTCTCCAGCGTTTTCTCCAGCGATGCCAGGTAAATGCCGTCGAAAAGGTCGGCGACAAAAATCAGCTGCAGAAGGATATGCAGGACGCACGTTTTTTCCGGGAGCCGATGCGTCCGCGCATAAAAGAGCAGTTTGGAACAGGAATAGACGGAGGTTGCGAACAGTACGGAAAACGTGTAAAAGACCCCGAACGGGACCAGAATCCACAGCATCATCAAAAAGGGATTATAGGTGGCGCCGACAAAAAGCACCCAAAGCAGCAGATTGAGGAGAAAAAAGGGCGCCAGCAGGAGCTTGAATCGCAGAACGGTCCGGAGGATCGTCGCGCGCTCCGTCCCGGAGGTGACCTGCAGCCTGACGGCATGCGCGATATTGAGGGCCAGAAGGACATAGGTGATCCCGATACAGACCAGACAGAATTTGAGGCAGGTATAATCCGCGCTGCCCCGGAAGAGCAGCACCACCCCAAGGATCAGAAGCGCCTGCAGCAGATAATTGTTTATCGTGAGGATGCCCAGCAGTTTTTTCATGGTGGAAGCTCCTTTCGGATTCCGGCTGCGGGCAAAGGGCCCGTACTGTTAAATTTTATCGCTGATCCGGCCGTTTTGCAAGGAAAAAAGCACCGCCGTATGACACGGCGGTGCTTTTTGACACGAAAATGGGAGAAGATCAGCGCTTGGAGAACTGGGGCGCGCGGCGTGCGGCTTTAAGGCCGTATTGCGCTCGTTTTTGAGCCGTTTTTCCTTGGTATTTCGGGCTTTTCCGGACTTTTC
>CAZVHV010000045.1:0-10372 GCA_964627025.1 uncultured Oscillospiraceae bacterium
ACAGAAGGCAATGGACTGGCGCCCTGCACGATTGCTGACTGCGATTACACCGCGTGCATCCCAATGTCCCACAATGTGGACTCTCTAAACGTTGCTGCAGCCAGCGCGATAGCCTTCTGGCAGCTCAGAACCCGGGAACCTTTCAGACGATAGGTAAGTTCCAATGAAAATATTGATCGATGCCGACGGGTGTCCTGTCGTGGACATGGCCGTACGGATGGCAAAAGAGAATGATATAGAGTGCCTTGTCCTCTGTGACACGGCACACGTTTTTGAAAAAGACGGGGCTGTGACAATGACTTTTTCTAAGGGCGCGGACAGTGTTGATTTTGCGCTGGTCAATCGTGTTTTAGCCGGCGACATTGTCATTACTCAGGATTATGGGCTGGCCGCAATGTGCCTGTCCCGAAACGCCGTTGTCCTGAACCAGAATGGGCTGGAATTTACCGATGACAATATCGACGCCCTTCTGCTTGCCCGTCATACGGCAAAAAAAATCCGCAACTCCGGTGGCAGGCTGAAGGGTCCCAAAAAGAGAACCGCGGTTCAGGAGGAAGAATTCAGAACAAAACTTGCCTCACTGCTGGGCATTGGGAGAAAGCGCGATGATGTCATCTGAACCATCCAAACATTACGCATATATGCTCCGCTGCGCCGATGGTACGATCTACAGCGGGTACACGACTGATCCAAACCGCCGCGCCGCTGTGCATAACAGCGGACGAGGCGCAAAATATACCCGTTCCCGTCTGCCGGTCGAACTGGTATTCACCGAGTATTTTCCCACCAAAAGTGAAGCGCTGAAGCGTGAGGCGGCGCTCAAGAAGCTCGGGCACGCCGAAAAGCTCGCTTTGATTTCATCTGTCACATGAGGTAACGTCTGATAACATTTCCGTCATGTTTATCACTTGGAGGGAAAGATGAAAACTACAACAATAAGTGGATATATAAATAAAAACAACCAAAAGAACCTTGGCTGTTCAGGAGAACCCGGGACAGACCATATGCAGAACTTTTATTTGATGAAATGTCTCAGCTGTGGCTATGACTATAAGGCAAACGGTTCGGATATCTGGCAAAGAAAATGCCCGAGATGTCAAGGTGGGAAACCATAAATGCCACTTCCGCGCCGCAGCTGTCTCAGCAGCAGCAGGCGGCCTTCTCTTTCTTGCCTTTCTTTCCGAATAATGACATGGTTCACCCCCCCTTTTCATTTTCTAAAACTTGTTCTCGCGACATTTTCAGCTGGGTATTTTCCGACTTCACTCGAAGGAAATTTGACGTGGCAAAGCCGACGATCAATAGTACGACCGACGCAGCCAGATAAATTTTAGATATGCCAAAGGAACCGATGATTTTCGCATTGATCCCGGTACCCACCGCTCCGCCGACAAACATGTTGAAAGAGGCCAGGGCCATCGCCGTCCCCTTTGCCCTGGGCATGAGTCCCTGCGCAGCTGCTACCAGAGGGGGCTGCAGGAATATAAACGAACCGCCAAAGACGAAAAGGCCCAGGGAGAGTATCAGGATGTTCTTGCTCGCCGACAGGGCATATAGGGCCAGAAAGCCCATCACACCGGCAAGGATAAAATACAGAGTTCCTGTTTTCTGCTTGATTTTCGGTGCAATCCGGCCACCCAGGACGGTACCCACACCGAACAGGGACAAAATCAGGCCGACGCCCAGCACCTGGTACCCGGTAATCTCCTGCAGCAGTTTTCCGGAGTATGTGAACGTGCCGAATACACTGAACCCAATGAAAAAGATCGTCAGAACGACCCGCATAAATTTAAAATTACCCAGCGGCTCCCGATAGGCGCTGACGTAGTTCAATTTTGCCACAACAGGCGTGTCGCGTTCCAGCATTTTCATCATCAGCAGTGCCAGGACAAGTTCCCCCACGCCGTAAATAATATAGACCAGCCGCCATGATCCGAAATAGGCCAGAGCCCCACCGATGGCGGTTGCGGTTGCGCCGCCCAGGAACATCATGCCCATCACCTTGCCCAGAACCTTTTGCCGGTTTTCATCGTCAAAGCTCTGGCCTACCAGCGCCATGGTTACCGGAAAAATGCCGGCGGCAAAAGCACCGTTCATGGCCCTTAGGAAGATCAGAGACGGAAGGCTGAACGCGAACCCGCCCAGAATGCTGAAGATGGCCGTCCCCATCGCCGCGGTGTTGATCACCCTGACTTTACCGAACCGATCGGCCAGAGGACCAAACAGCAGGGTAAGCGCACCGAATGCCAGCATATACGCAGTCACGGACATTGCGGCGGTCTCCACATTCAGATTCAGATCTTTCGCAATATTAAGCAAAAGCGGAGCGGCGGCGTAATTGTCGCCGTTGGCCAGGAAAGCCATCAGGCCTAACAACAGGATCATTTTATTTTTGTTTTTCATTGAATTATCACCATACCTACATCTTTCATAAAAGGATAATTACATCAAATAATTTTGATGCATGCTGCTCTATAAAAGCCATCCGGACGATGGCTTTTATTTCTTACAGCAGATATTTTCTTCGAATGCTGTGTTTGGTTGCGTGTTCTTCATAAACCGTTGCCAAGCGATCACCTCATATCAATATTATTTGATATGTCATTAGTATATGCGTCAAATCTAGTTTTGTCAATATGAAATGCTTTTTCTTTAGCGTTTTTTAGGCGGGAAGAAGATGACGACATGCCAATTACAACAAAAGAAGGTTTCAACCGCTTACAATCTATGGTGGAAGACGGGATTGGTAATCGTTCATTGCAGAGCGCTATAAATAAAATTGTCCCCGGAGCGGTACAGCCTCCGGGGACGATTTCGTTTGACAGCAAGACGTGCGCCGGTTTACTCAGACTGAGTGGAGTGTTTCCACATCCCACTGGATCGGTTCCATCCCCATGGAGCGGACGGCGGCGATGACATGGTCGTCATACTCGCCGTAAGGGGGACGGAACAGGGTCGGGCAGACTCCGGTGACAGACGCGATCTTTTCGTTGCAGGCGGTGATGTCGGCGATGATCTGATCGGCCGAAAGGGAATTGAAGTGGGCGTGACTGGCCGAGTGGTTCATGACCTCATGGCCCGCATCGGACAGCGCTTTTACCGATTCCGGATATTTATCCACCCAGTCTCCTACAACGAAAAAGGTGGCTTTTACCTTATATTTTCCAAGAATATCGATCAGGAGCTGAGTGTCCTCGTTTCCCCAGGCGGCGTCGAAAGAAAGGGAGACCACCTTGTAGTCCCGCTGGACACAGTAGATGGGCAGCTGCCGTGTGGCGGCGACCGCGCCCACGATCGCGGGGCTGTTTACCACATAGAGCATGGCGAACGCAGCGAGCGCGCACAGGACTCCAACGAGGATACGCCGGCGGAAAAGCAGCAATTTCATAGAGCACCCCTCCCAAAAAGCTTGTATGGCTTATCTGTATATATATGCCGCAAGCCTGAATTTCAGAAGGGGGAGGAACATGCTGCCGCACAGGAGTTAGAGCGCCTCGCGGTAGATTTCTTCCAGTTCGCTCCGGTCAAAAAACTTCGGATGCGCTTTCAAACCACTGATGGAGACCTTGAGGCAGTTTTCGGCCATCCAGGGGATATCGTCGGCGGTGATCCCGAAGGCGCCGAGGCCGACACGCAGCTGGATCTCTTCCAGAAGCTTCTCGAGCTCTTCCACAATATCGGTCGCCGCGGGGCCGCCGATCAGCTTTGTCAGGACGTCGTATTTGTCCCTGCCGGCAGGGAGGGTGTGCCGGGTGACGACGGGGGTCAGGGCGGCCAAACCTTCGCCGTGGACGATGTTGCGCAGACCGCTGGCGGGATGCTCCATGCCGTGAGGCGCGGTGACGCCGCACACGCCGATCACCATGCCGCCGAGCGTGCTTGCGAGGCACAGCTCATCCCAGGCGTCCAGATCGTCCTGGTCGGCATATACGCGGCGAAGGCTCTGCGCCGCAAGCCGTACGCCCTCCAGCGCCTGCAGAGTTGTAAGCGGCTGGGACTGAGCGGACAGATAAGCCTCCATGCTGTGGCACAGCGCGTCGAAGCCGACGGCCGCAAGGGTGGATTTCGGCATGGTCGTCATGAGCAGCGGATCGATGATGGAGAGGGAGGGCACGATCGCGTTGCAGCGGAGGGATTTTTTATCCATGGTCTCCTGGTTGGTCATGACCGCAAAGCCGTTTCCTTCGCTCCCCGTGCCGCAGGTGGTGGGAATGGCGATGATCGGAAGGGCTTTGTCGCTGAATGCGCGGCCAAAAATGTAATCATTGATGTCGCCGCCGTTAACGGCCTGAAACGCGATGCCTTTGGCCGCATCAATGCTGCTCCCGCCGCCGAGAGCAATGACAAGATCGCAGCCCTCCGCGTTTGCCAGCTCCGCGCCCTCCAAAACCGTCGTGGTCAGCGGATTCGGGGTGACCCGGTCGAAGAGGACGGAGGTCACGCCCTTTTCGCGCAGCAGCGCCTCTGTCTTGCCGAGCAGACCGGAGCGTTTGGTGCTGCTGCCGCCGGTGACGAGAAGCGCGCGTTTGCCGATCGCGGATACTTTTTCGCCGATCAGATCGCTTTTGCCGCGCCCGAACACCAGATTGACCGGCAGATGATATTGAAATTCCAGCATAATGATCCCTCCAAAGGGAAGGGAGAGGTGCCAAGCATCTCTCCCCTCTGTTTTTATTTTACGTTTGTCGTATGCCCCTCTTCCACGCCTACGAAATAGTCTTCGGTGAGGCCGTAGTTCGTCAGGATTTTCATCAAGGTGCCGTCTTCCTTCATTCCGTTCAGGGCCGTGTTGACCTCGGCGAGGAAATCTTCGTCCGAGAAGCGGACCGCCGCGCCGATCTGGCCGCTTGCTTCGGCTTCATAAGGCGCCAGCAGCTTCAGCTTCAGAGAACTGTCCTTGGAGAGGGTGTAGCCGGCGACGATACCGTCGGTGACGACGGCGTCGACCTTGCCCATGTTGACGGCGGTCATCAGGGTCGCCTGGTTGTCATAGGACACCAGATCACCGATGCGGCCGTCGTCCAGCCACTTCTGAGCCGTGTCATAGAAGGTGGTGCCGGGCTGCGCGCCCACGGTCTTTCCGGCCAGGTCATCTTTGCTGGCGATCGCGGAGTCCTGGGGGATCACGACGGCCTCGCCCTCCTGGTACCATTTATCGGTAAAGGCGGCGACCTGGAGACGTTCGTCCTTTACATACATGGCGTCCACCACCATGTCGATGTTCTTGTTGTTGAGTTCCACCAGCAGGTTGGAGAAATCGATGACCTTCATCTGGACGTCGGGAATTCCGAGCCTGCTGCAGATTTCTTTCAGGATCTCAATGTCGATGCCGTCCAGCTTGCCGGTGTCGATGTTCTGATAGGAGAAGGGAGCGTCGTTGGAGGAGCCAATGACGATATAGCCTCTGTCTTTGATCGTCTTCAGGAGGGAGGATTCGCCGTCGGTGGTGGAAGCGGTGGAATTGGCGCTCGGAGCGGCGCTTTGCGTGCTGCCGGAAGCACCGCACGCCGTCATCGCCGCCAGGAGGGTCAGGGAGAGAACCAGGAGTGTCAGTTTTTTCAGGGTCTTTTTCATCATACATACCTTCCTTCTTTTTGATTCGGCACAAAATCGTTTCGTATGGTTTGAAGTTAACCGGCCTGTTTCAGCCGCCGTTCCAGGAACTTGCAGAGCTGGGAGAGCGGGATGCTGAGGACCAGGTAGACCAGCGCCAGAATGGTATAGGCCTCCACCGTCAGGAAGGTCTGCGAAGCAAAGGTCTTTGTACGCAGAAGCAGTTCCTGCACGGAGATCATGGCCAGGAGCGAAGTGTCCTTGATCATCATGACCAGGTAGTTGCCGAACACCGGGACCGAGTTGCGCAGGGCTGGGGGGATGATAAAGCGGAGCATGACCTGCTTTTCGCTGAAGCCAAGCGCCAGTCCGGCTTCCCGCTGTCCGGGGTCGATGGACAGAATAGCGGCCCGGATGACCTCGGACATATAGCAGCCGTAGTTGACCGCAAATCCGATGATGCCGCAAGTCGCGGCCTTGAACTGGATGTTCGTGTCATAGCCCAGGAAAGCCATAAAGCCGTTCAGAAGCATCGGCAGCACGTAATAGATGTAGAAAAACTGCACCAGAAGCGGGGTGCCGCGGATCAGCTCGATAAAGAGATCGAAAATGCGGTTGAGCAGTTTATGCTTCACGATCTTTCCGACGGCGAGCAAAAGGGCGACGATCAGTGCGAAAAAGAAGCCGAGCAGCGTGATGTAAATGACGATCCCGACGCCGTTCAGAAGGCTCGGACCCAGTTTTTCGAAAGCCATTTCAAAGTTCAATTCCATCGACGTCCGCCTCCTGTCACAATACGCGGGCCAAGAATGCCCGGGTCCTGTCGTTTTTGGGATTTGAGAAGATCTCCGCGGGCGTGTCGTTTTCCACGACGTAGCCACCGTCCATGAAGATGACCCGGTCGGCCACTTCCTTCGCGAAGCCCATCTCGTGCGTGACCACGACCATGGTCATGCCCTCGGCGGCCAGCTGCTTCATGACGCCCAGCACGTCGCCCACCAGCTCCGGGTCCAGGGCGGAGGTCGGTTCGTCAAAGAGGAGCATGTCCGGCTGCATCGCGAGAGCCCGCGCGATCGCGACCCGCTGCTGCTGTCCGCCGGACAGAGAGGAAGGATAGGCGTCCGCCTTGCTCTCCAGCCCGACCTTGCGGAGCAGCTTCATCGCCTCTTCCTCCGCCACCTGCCGGGGGATCTTGTTCAGGTGGATGGGCGCGTAAGTGATGTTTTCCAGCACCGTTTTCAGCGGAAAGAGATTGAACCGCTGGAACACCATCCCGACGTGCTTGCGGTATTCCGTGACCCGCTTGCCGAGCTTGGTGATATCCTGGCTCTGGTAGAGGATCTTGCCGCCGCTCGGACGCTCCAGCAGGTTGATGCACCGGAGCATCGTGCTTTTCCCCGAGCCGGACGGGCCGATCACGACGACCTCTCCTTTTTCAACCGAAATATTAACGTTCCGAAGCACCTCGAGATCGCCGAAGGACTTGGAAAGCTTTTTGATTTCAAGCATTGCCATCTCTTCACCTTCTTAACATACCATGATATTGTTCCGCCGGTTTTGCGGGTGATGCTTCCGCCGGCAAAGCAAAATGGAGCCTCTCTGAATCAGAAAGGCTCCATTGCGCATTCATAAGGTTGATTCAATTAGTCCAGGTGGAAGCGTTTTTTGATGATGCTGACGAGCACGTCGCAGGTCCCCTCGATGCCAAGCAGGCTGGAGTCGATCATCACGTGCTTGTGGTCCTTGTCGGCCATCGAGTAGCCGCTGTAATGCTTGTGATAGGATTCTCTGGCCTTGTCGACCTCCGCGATCATTTTCTTCGCCTCGGCCGGCTGCATGTTGAGCCGCTCCACACAGTTGCGGAGCCTCGCGTTGTACGGCGCATAGATAAAGATGTTGATGATGTTCTGGTAATCGCGGAGGATAAAGTCTGAGCAGCGGCCCACGATGATACAGGACTCCTTGTCCGCGAGATCGGCGATGAGCTTCCGCTGGGTGGCAAAAATGCTGTCCTGGATCGTGGTGGTCCCCATGCCCAGGGGATAGCTCATATTGAAGAAGGCCGACTTTGCGCTTTCCTCGGCGTCGCTGATGGTCGAAACCGGAAGGTTCAGGTTTTTCGCGGCCAGATCCACGATCTCTCTGTCGTAGTATTCAATGCCGAGGGCTTCGCTCACCATCCGCGCGATCGGACGTCCCAGACTTCCGAACTGACGTGTAATCGTCACCACAAATTTTTCGTTCATATGTAACCATTCCCCCCAGAGCCGATTTCGTTTCCCTGTTATGATGCTATTATAGCACAGACGCGTACAATGAAAATGGCTTTTCGGGCCAAAGATTTTCCTCCGTTTTGTATCCTCGATACAACCCGCTCAGAGACAGGAGGCGATGGAGGCCTCAAAGATATCCAGACCCGCCTCCAGCTGTTCGTCCGTGATCACCAGCGGAGCCAGGAAACGGATTACATTGCCGTAGATGCCGGCGCTTTCGACCAGCAGGCCGTGCGCGGCCGTCTCGGCGACAAGCCGGGACACCAGCTCGGGGTAGGGCTCCTTGGTGGTCCTGTCTTTCACAAATTCAAGGCCGAGCATGGCGCCGAGCCCGCGGATATCGCCGATCACCTCGAACTTTTCGGCCCAGGAGCGGTAGCGTTCGGTGACGACCCTGCCGATCTCCAGCGCGCGGTCGGCCAGGTGGTCGCGCTCGATGATCTCCAGGACCTTCTGTCCGGCGGCGCAGGCCAGGGGGTTGCCGCAGTAGGTGCCGCCGATCGTACCGGGACGCACCGATTCCATGATCTCTTCCCGCGCGATGATGGCGCTCAGCGGGACGCCGGCGGCAATGGACTTGGCGGCGGTCAGGATATCCGGCATCACGCCGTTTTCCTTCCAGTATTCGCTGGCGAACAGGCGGCCGGTCCTGCAGAATCCGGTCTGGACCTCGTCGGCGATCAGCAGGATCCCGTGCTTGTCGCAGATGCTGCGGACGGCCTTGATCCACTCGATGGGGGCGGGGATGAATCCGCCTTCGCCCTGCAGCGGCTCCACGACGATGGCGGCCACGTACTCGGCGGGCGAGCACTGCTCAAACACCTGCTCCAGCTTGGAGACATAATAGGGGATGGCCTCCTCTTCGGGCATGCCCGCCGGCTTGCGGTAGAGGTAGGGGAACTCGGCGCGGTAGACACCGTCGGGGAAGGGGCCCATTCCGGCCGCGTACGCCTTTTTAGAGGTCATGGTCATGGTCAGCATGGTCCGGCCGTGGAAGGCGCCGGAAAATACGATGATGTTGGGGCGCTTGGTAAAGGCCTTCGCGACCTTGACCGCGTTCTCGTCGGCCTCGGCGCCGCTGTTGGCAAAAAAGGTGCGCTTCTTTTCGCCGACGACGGGCGCCAGGGCGCTCAGTTTTTCCGAGAGCGCGATATAGCCCTCATGCGTCACGATATTGAACATGCCGTGAAAATACTTCTCTGCCTGCGCCTTGACGGCCTCCACCACTTCGGGGTGGGAGTAACCGATGTTCAGGACGCCGACGCCGCCGATCCAGTCCAGAAAACGGTTTCCGTCCACATCTTCCAGCATGGCGCCTTCTCCCCGTTCGATCACCACCGGATAGACGCACCGGATGGCGGACGGCACCGTCTCGGCTCTTCTTGCGATGACGGCGGCGGCCTTCGGTCCGGGGACCTGGCCGGTTACGATCTCGGGCAACGCATTTTTCAACATGATGTACCACTCCTTTGTACCGTTAAACAAAAATCGTGTTATCAGTATAATACAGCCGCAACGGTTTTCAACGGTCTCAAATCACAGAGATTTTCCCATCTTTTATATTTTGCATACAAAGCGAAGTGTGGTATACTGAATCTCGAAAGATCCACCGGGATCCTACTGCAATGGGGGGAGCGCAGAGTGCGGACGCAAGTGAAGGCTTTGTATGAAGCCGCGAAGACAAAATATAAGCTGACCCTGCACGCCGGACAGAGCGGCATGAGCAATTCCGCTTCGTGGGTATACCTGGCGGAGGACATCAACAACGCCCCCTTTTTAAAGGGCGGCGAGATGGCCATCACCACCGGGCTTTTTCGAAAGAGCGGCATTACGCTTTATGAATTCATCCGCACGCTGGCCACGTACAACTGCAGCGGGATCGTCCTGAACGTCGGGCAGTATCTGCATCCGGAGGACATTACGCCGGAGATCACCGAGTTTTGCGACACCAATCAATTTCCGCTTTTTACGATGCCGTGGGAGATCCATCTGGTGGATATCATGCAGGAATTCTGCAGCCTGTTCATCCGGGAGAGCCGCAGGGAGGATCAGCTCAGCGCGGCCTTCCAAAGCGCCGTTTATCAGATCCCGACGCCGGAAAACGCGCTCCGCACCCTCGCGCAGTACGGCTTTTCCGAGCTGGCGGAATACCGCGTCCTGGCGATCCGCAATCTGACCGACTCCACGCAGGTGACGTCTCCCCTGAACAGCTGCGGCCTGAAGTACCACCTTTTCCCGCACGAAAACCTGCAGGTCCTGATCTACGACACGGCCCGGGACCAGCTCCCGCTCGAGAAGGTGATCGAGGTGGTCTGTTTCTGCGACAGCATCACGCTCGGGGTCAGCGACAAGGCGAATTCGCTCCGGGAGATCGGCGAATTTTACAAGCACGCGCGCTTTGCCCTTTCGGCGGCGGAATTCTGGAAACGACCGTTCGTCAGGTTCGATCAGCTGGGGACTTTTCAGATGCTGTTCTGCGTCTCAAACCCAGCCCTGCTGAAAACGATGTATGAAAAACAGCTGGCGGAGCTGGAGGCCTACGATCT
>CAZVHV010000046.1:0-10319 GCA_964627025.1 uncultured Oscillospiraceae bacterium
CGCGGCCCAGGCGTTCGGCGCCGAGCACGCGTTTTTTATGGTGAACGGGACCACCTCCGCGGTGCAGGCGATGGTCATGAGCACCTGCAAGAAGGGCGACAAGATCATCCTGCCCCGGAACGTCCACATCAGCGCCATCAACTCCCTGGTGATCTGCGGCGCCGTGCCGGTGTACGTCAGCCCCGAGATCGACCACGAGCTGGGCATCGCGCTCGGCATGTCGGTCGCGGAGGTGGAGCGCGCCATCCGGAGCCATCCGGACGCCAAGGCCGTGCTGGTGAACAACCCCACCTATTACGGTATCTGCTCCAATCTCCGGAAGATCGTGGAGCTTGCGCACCAAAACGGGATGAAAGTGCTGGTCGACGAGGCGCACGGCACCCATTTTTACTTCGGGGAGCATATGCCCCTCTCCGCCATGGCGGCGGGCGCCGATATGGCTTCGGTCAGCATGCACAAATCCGGCGGTTCCCTCACCCAGAGTTCCCTGCTCCTCGCCGGGAAAGGCATGAACGCGGACTACATCCGCCAGATCATCAACCTGACCCAGACGACGAGCGGCTCCTACCTCCTGCTGTCCAGCCTGGATATTTCCAGAAGGAACCTGGCCCTGCGGGGAAAGGAGACCTTTCGGGAGGTCTGCGACCTGGCGCAGTACGCCAGGGACGAGATCAACGCCATCGGCGACTATTACGCGTATTCCAGAGAGCTGATCAACGGCGACACCATTTTCGACTTCGATACGACCAAGCTCTCGGTCAACACGCTGGGCGTCGGGCTGGCGGGCATCGAGGTCTACGACATCCTGCGGGACGAATACGACATCCAGGCGGAGTTCGGCGACATCGGCAACATTCTGGCCTATGTGTCGGTGGGGGACAGCCACAAGAACATCGAGCGGCTGGTCAGCGCGCTGGCTGAGATCCGGCGGCTCTACAAAAAAGACCGGACGGGCATGCTGGAGTACGAATACATCGCCCCGACGGGCATCCTGGCGCCGCAGGAGGCCTTCTACGCCGAAAAGCAGTCGGTCCCCCTGGAGGACTGCGTGGGCAGAGTGTGCGCGGAGTTCGTGATGAGCTACCCGCCCGGCATCCCCATCCTCGCGCCGGGCGAGCAGATCACGCGGGAGATCTACGAGTACATCCGCTACGCAAAGGAGAAAGGCTGCTTCCTGACCGGGACCGAGGACCTGAGCGTGAACAGGATCAACGTGTTGAAAGAGGAGGCGTAAACGTGGAACTTTGGTTTTCCGAGATGCATACGGAGAATGTCCGGTTCTCCATCAAGGTGGACCGGCAGCTCTATTCGGGCAAAAGCCCGTTTCAGCGGATCGATGTCTTTGAATCGGAGGAATTCGGGCGGTTTCTGACTCTGGACGGCTACATGATGCTGACCGAGAAGGACGAGTTCATCTATCATGAGATGATCGTCCACGCGCCCATGGCGGTCAACCCCGGCATCAAAACCGTCCTTGTGATCGGGGCGGGGGACGGCGGCGTCGCCCGGGAGCTGACCCGCTACGACGACATCGAGCGGATCGACGTCGTCGAGATCGACGAGATGGTGGTCGATGTCTGCAAAAAGTTCCTGCCGCAGACCGCGTGCGGGTTCGAGGACGAGCGGGTCCGCCTCTGTTTTCAGGACGGGCTGAAATTCATCCGCAGCCGCCAGGACGAGTACGACCTCATCATCGTCGATTCCACCGACCCCTTCGGGCCGGGCGAGGGCCTCTTCACCAAGGAGTTTTACGGCAACTGCTTCAAGGCCCTGAAGGACGACGGGATCATGGTGAATCAGCACGAGAGCCCGTTCTATGAGCCAGACGCCATCGCCATGCAGCGGGCGCACAAGCGGATCGTGGAGTGCTTCCCCATCAGCCGGGTGTATCAGGCACATATCCCCACCTATCCCTCGGGCCACTGGCTGTTCGGCTTCGCCTCGAAGAAATACCGCCCCGTGCTCGACCTGGACGAGGAGCGGTGGAATGCGCTCGGGCTGGATACCAAATACTATAATACCAAGCTGCACCGAGGCGCGTTCGCGCTGCCCAATTATGTATGGGGGCTGCTGAGAGATGTGGAGTAGGAACATAGAGACCTTTATCGGCTGCGACAGGGAATATGACGAGGCGCATACCGTGATTTTCGGCGCGCCCTTCGATTCCACCACCTCCTACCGGCCGGGCACCCGGTTCGCGAGCAAGGAGATGCGGGCGCAGTCCTTCGGGCTGGAGACTTACAGCCCCTATCAGGACCTGGACCTGTGCGACGCCGCCGTGTTCGACGGGGGCGACCTGGAGCTGTGCTTCGGCGACACGCAGAAGGCGCTGGAGCAGATCGAGGCGTGCGCGGCCCGGGTGCTGCGGGACGGCAAGCTGCCCGTCATGATCGGCGGCGAGCACCTCGTCACGCTGGGCGCGGTGCGCGCGGCGGTGAAGAAATACCCCGATCTGCACATCGTGCATTTCGACGCGCACGCCGATCTGCGCGACGAGTATCTGGGCGCCGGGCTCTCCCACGCGACGGTCATGCGGAGATGCTTCGACCTCGTGGGAGAGGGGAAGATCTTTCAGTTCGGCATCCGTTCGGGGGAGAAGAGCGAGTTCGACTTCGCGCGGGAGCATACCCACATGCGCAAATTCGATTTCTGCGGGCTGCGCGAGGCGGTGGAGCTGCTGAAGGGCAGGCCGGTCTACTTCACCATCGACCTGGACGTGCTCGACCCGTCGGTATTCCCCGGGACGGGAACTCCGGAGGCGGGAGGGGTGACCTTCCTGGAGCTGCTCGGCGCCATCCTGGACGTGTCCGGGCCGAATGTCGTCGCCTGCGACGTCAACGAGCTCTCGCCCGTCTACGACCAGAGCGGGGCGTCCACGGCGACGGCCTGCAAGGTGCTGCGGGAATTGTTATTATCTTTGGAATCGTGTACTGAGGAGGGACATAAAATATGGGAAAAGCTCTGATTATCGGCTGCGGCGGCGTGGCGAGCGTCACCATCCACAAGTGCTGCCAGAACAGCGAGGTCTTCGGGGAGATCATGA
Organism: uncultured Oscillospiraceae bacterium; assembly: GCA_964627025.1. GTDB lineage: Bacteria > Bacillota > Clostridia > Oscillospirales > Oscillospiraceae > JAEWRY01. Next base: position 3,044 of record CAZVHV010000046.1, read on the forward strand.
TCGCGAGCCGGACGAAAAGCAAGTGCGACGCGCTGAAGGCCAAGCTGGACGGGGGCAGGACCATCATCCACACGGCGCAGGTCGATGCCGACAAGGTGGACGAGCTGGTCGCGCTCATCAACGGGTTCAAGCCGGACGTGGTCGTCAACCTGGCCCTGCCCTATCAGGATCTGACCATTATGGACGCGTGCCTGATCACGAAAACGAACTATGTGGACACCGCCAACTACGAGCCGACCGACACGGCGAAATTCGAGTACAAGTGGCAGTGGGCCTACCGCGAGCGGTTTGAGCAGGCCGGCATCACGGCCCTGCTGGGCAGCGGGTTCGACCCCGGCGTCACGGGGGTGTTCTCGGCCTACGCGCAGAAGCACCAGTTCGACGAGATCCGCGAGATCGACATCCTGGACGCCAACGCCGGCGACCACGGCTATCCCTTCGCGACCAACTTCAACCCCGAGATCAACATCCGCGAGGTCACGGCGAAGGGGAGCTACTGGGAGAACGGGCACTGGGTGGAGACCGAGCCCATGGAGATCAAGCGGGTGTACAACTTCCCCGAGATCGGGGAGAAGGACATGTACCTCCTGCACCACGAGGAGATCGAGTCGCTGGCCCTGAACATCAGGGGCATCCGGCGCATCCGGTTCTTCATGACCTTCGGCCAGAGCTACCTCACCCATCTGAAGTGCCTGGAGAACGTGGGCATGACCTCCATCGAGCCCATCGAGTTCGAGGGGAAGAAGATCGTGCCGCTGCAGTTCCTGAAGGCGGTGCTGCCCGACCCCGCCACCCTCGGCCCCAGGACCAGGGGCAAGACGAACATCGGCTGCATCTTCAAGGGCGTGAAGGACGGCAGGGAAAAGACCTACTACCTGTACAACGTGTGCGACCATCAGGCGTGCTACCGCGAGGTGGGGTCCCAGGCCATCTCCTACACGACCGGCGTGCCCGCCATGATCGGCGCCATGCTGGTGATGAACGGGACCTGGAACAAGCCGGGTGTGCATAACATCGAGGAGTTCGATCCCGATCCGTTCATGGAGGCGCTGAACAAGTGGGGCCTCCCCTGGCAGGAGAGCTTCCATCCCGACCTGGTCGAGTGAGCATGGGGCTGGGATTCGACCTGGGCGCGGTAAAGACGCCCTATTATATCGTGGACGAGAATCTGCTCGTCCAAAACCTCGAACGGCTCCGGACGGTCATGGACCGCACGGGCTGCCGCATCCTGCTGGCCCAGAAGGCGTTCTCCATGTTCGCCCTCTATCCGCTCATCGGGCGCTATCTGAGCGGCACGACCGCGAGCGGGCTGTACGAGGCCAGGCTGGGCTTTGAGAAGATGGGGAAAGAGAACCACGTCTTTTCGCCGGCCTATACCGAGGACGAGTTCGACGAGATCGCCGGGATCTGCGGGCATGTCGTCTTCAATTCCTTCGCGCAGTATGAAAAGTTCCGGGAAACGGCGCTGGCGAAGGGCGCGAAGCTCGGCATCCGCATCAACCCGGAATGCTCCACGCAGGACCATGAGATCTACGATCCCTGCGCAAAGGGGTCGCGCCTTGGCGTCACCCGGAGCCATTTCCCCGACCGGCTGCCAGCGGACATCAGCGGGCTGCACTTCCACACCCTCTGCGAGCAGAACGCGGACGCGCTGGCCGCGACCCTGCGCGCCGTGGAGGAGAAGTTCGGCTCCTATCTCCCTCAGCTCGAGTGGGTGAATTTCGGCGGGGGCCACCACATCACCCGCGCGGATTACGACGTGGAGGCCCTCGTCGCGGCCGTCTGCGCCTTCCGGGACAAGTACAACGTGCAGGTCTATCTGGAGCCGGGCGAGGCGGTGGCGCTGAACACAGGCTATCTGGTGAGCACGGTGATCGATCTTGTGGAAAATGGCATGCAGATCGCCATTCTGGACACCTCGGCCGCCTGCCATATGCCCGACGTGCTGGAGATGCCGTACCGCCCCGAGGTGATCGGCGGCGCACTGCCCGGGGAGAAGGCGTATACCTACCGCCTGGGCGGGCCGACCTGCCTCGCGGGGGACCGCATCGGGGACTATTCCTTCGACGCGCCGCTGAAGCCCGGGGACAAGCTCGTCTTCTGCGACATGGCGCACTACTCGATGGTGAAAAACAACACCTTCAACGGGATGAGGCTGCCGTCCATCGCGGTCGCGAACCGGGACCGCAGCGTGACCCTGATCAAATCCTTCGGCTACCAGGATTTCAAGCGGCGGCTCTCTTGAGCGCGCTGCCGAAAAAAGCCGCTGCTTGAAGCAGCGGCTTTTTGTTTTTCGGCGCGGCGGGGTAAATAATGGTAACAAAATATGAAAACGATGTTGCCAATTCGGAAAATATGTACTAACATTGGAGGTACCAGAGGAAATCGAAATTTGTCGCAAAAGGGAGAGCACGATGCATTTTGTCATAGAGTATGAAGTGTGTGCCCTGTTGTTTCTGAGCACCATTGCGATCCAATTTTTTCAGAGGCCCCGGTTTCCCAACAAACGCAACCTGCTGTTTGGGGCGATCCTGCTGTGCGCCGTCGCCGCCCTGTCGCTGGATATTCTGACCGCGCGGACCATCGAGTACGCCGCGGCCGTTCCGCTGTGGCTCAACATGCTCCTCAATCAGGTCTTTTATTTCGTGCAGATCCTGCTCCCGGCGCTGTTCTTCGCCTACGTTCTCATCTTAGTCGGGCGGTTCGAGCTGAAAAAGTGGAGCATCCGCCTGCTCCTGCTGCCAACGGCGCTCTGCGAGCTGCTCATCCTCTCCAACCCGGTCACAGGGCTGCTGTTCTATTTCGACGGCTCCCTGCGCTATACCTACGGCATCTGGCAGTCGGTCATCTACTGGGACAGCGGGTTTTATCTCGCCATATCGACGGTCCTGCTGCACCTCTACCGGGCGAGGGTCCAGAGCGATCAGTACCGGGCCGTCCACATCCTGACTCCCGTCGTCGCGGCGGCCATGGTCCTGCAGAAGCTGCACCCCCAGTATCTGCTCTCCGGCGTGTCGGTCGCCCTCATCACCACCATGGTATACCTCACCCTGCAGAACCCCGAGGAAATGCTCGACGGCGCGACGGGCGCGTTCAATTTCGACGCGCTGCTGCTGTTCCTGCAGGACCGCTTCGCCGAGGCGAAGGATTTTCAGCTGATCGCGCTCGATGTCGGCGGGATGTACCGGATCAACAGCCTCCTGGGCCTCCCCGCCGGCAATCAGGTGATCGGCCAGGTCAGCGGCTTCCTGCTGGGCTGCGGGAAGGAAAAATGGATCTTCCGCGCGGCGGGGGAGCGCTTCATGGTGGTCACCGCTTACGAGGACGGCTACCAGGACTTTCTGAACAAGGTGAGGGACCGATTCGAGCAGCCGTGGCGGATCGGCGAAGCCGACATCATGCTCTCGGCCCGGGTGTGCCACGTCTCCAGCGCCCTCTTCCTGAACGGGCCCGGCGACGTGGTCAGCCTCATGGACGCCGCCCTCTCCGAGATGCCGGAGGAGAACTTTGTCCCCGCCGTGGAGATCCGCCAGGAGTTCCTGCTGCGGGTACAGCGGCAGCTGACGGTGGAGGCGGCCCTCCGGCAGGCCCTGGAGCGAGGAGACAGCCTCGAGCTCTACCTCCAGCCCATCTATTCGCTGCAGAAGGAGCGGTTCACCACCGCAGAGGTCCTGCTCCGGTTTTTCGACCCGGTGCTGGGCGAGGTCTCTCCCGCCGAGTTCATTCCCATCGCGGAGAAGAACGGATTGGCCGGAAGACTGGACGAATGGGTGGTCCATCAGACCTGCCGTCTCATCCAGCGCCACAGCCTCCAGACCCGGGGCGGGCTGGACAGTCTGGGGATCAACCTCTCCGCCGCGGGCATTTTGCAGCAGAAGCTGCCGGAAAAGCTGATCGAGATCGCCGAAAGCTATGGGATCGCCCCGTCCTTTTTGACCTTCGAAATCACCGAGACCGCAGCCACCACGGCGCACGCCCCCCTGCGCAGCTACATGAACATCATGCGCAGGCACGGGTTCCGCTTCGCGCTGGACGACTTCGGCTCGGGCTACGCCAACGTGACGCAGGCCGTGAACCTCCCGTTTTTTGCCGTCAAGCTGGACCGGACGCTGCTGGCCCGGGACGCCGGAGGGGGCAACAACGCCGTCGTTTTTGAGGCCACGCTGCGCATGTTCAGGCGGCTGGGGATGGTCACGATCGTGGAGGGCGTGGAGACCGAGGAGCAGCTCCGGTGCGCGCAGAGGCTGCGGGCGGATTTTATCCAGGGCTTCTACTACGCGAGGCCCATGCCGGAAAAAGCGTTTCTCGCCGCCCTTTCCGGGCCGCGGACCGAGTGCGCGGACGCCCCGTCCTTTGTGAATGAGGGACGAAAACAGAGGGCGTTTTCGTCGGAAATATAGACCTTATCGATAAAGTTGTTCTCCCTCCTTGACCACAGGGCACCGATATTGTACAATTCAAAGCAAGGGGTGCTTTTTGTGACTGACGGGAGCATGGGGTACCATGGGGGAGCGAAAAGCGAATACCGGATGCCGTCCGTCTGGGCAGTCCTACCAGGGTGTAGGACTGCCCTTTTTTCAATTTCTTTTTTTTGGGCATAATTACAATATATAACATATAACAACCTGACAAAATAGCAACAAGGAGGGCGCTATGAAAAAAACAGCGATTATCATGGGCAGCGACAGCGACTTGCCGGTGGTGGAGAAGGCCATAGAGACCCTGAAGGAGTATGGCGCGCCTTTCGAGGTGCACGTCTACTCCGCCCACCGGACGCCGGTCGAGGCGAAGGAGTTTTCGGTGAATGCCAGAGCCAACGGGTTCGGGGTCATCATTGCCGCCGCGGGCAAGGCAGCCCATCTGGCGGGCGCGCTTGCCGCCAACACCACGCTGCCCGTTATCGGTATTCCCATCAAGTCGTCCACCCTGGACGGGCTGGACGCGCTTTTGTCCACCGTGCAGATGCCCGCCGGGATTCCGGTGGCGACGGTGGCCATCGACGGAGCTGCCAACGCGGCGCTGCTCGCGCTGCAGATCCTCGCCGTGGAGGATGCGGCGCTGGCGCAGAAGCTGAACGCGGCCCGCCAGGACGCAAGCCGAAAAGTTTTGGAAAAAGACAAGGCCGTTGTCAAAAAATATCAATAAACTGTTGGAGGAAACAGACATGGAAAAGACCGTTCAGCTTTACGAGGGCAAGGCGAAGAAGGTATACGCCACCACCGACGAGAATCTCTGCATCGTGTCCTATAAGGATGACGCCACCGCCTTCAACGGGGAGAAGAAGGGCACCATCCTGGGCAAGGGCGCCATCAACAACCGCGTGACCAACCATCTTATGGGTCTTCTCGAGAAAAACGGGATTCCGACCCATTTTGTCAAGGAACTCTCCGACCGGGAGACCCTGGTGAAAAAAGTTTCCATCATCCCGCTGGAGGTCATCGTGCGCAACATCGCCGCCGGCTCGCTGGCCAAGCGCCTCGGCCTGCCCGAGGGGACGAAGATGAAGAAGACCGTCCTGGAATACAGCTACAAGAACGACGAGCTGGGCGACCCGATGGTGAATGAGTACCACATTTTCGCCATGGACTTCGCCAAACCCGAGGAGCTGAAGCTCATCGCCGACTACTCGCTGAAGATCAACGAGATCCTGGGCGCCTACCTGAAAACGGTCAACATCGAGCTGATCGACTTCAAGCTGGAGTTCGGCAAGACCGCCGACGGCACCATCGTGCTGGCCGACGAGATTTCCCCCGACACCTGCCGCTTCTGGGACACGGTCAGCGGCGAAAAACTGGACAAGGATCGTTTTCGCAGGGACATGGGCGGCGTGGAAGACGCTTACCAGGAAGTCCTGAAGCGTCTTATGGGAGAGTAAAAATGAGTAATATCCACGAGGAATGCGGTGTCTTCGGCATTTTCAGCCCCTGTGTCAACGGCGTGGCGGCCAGCGCCTACTACGGCCTGTTCGCCCTGCAGCACCGGGGGCAGGAGAGCTGCGGCATTGTTGTCAACGACGACGGTATTTTCCATACCTACAAAGACATCGGCCTGGTCAACGATGTCTTCACGCCCACTGTGCTGTGTGAACTGGGGCAGGGGAACATGGCGGTGGGACATGCGCGCTACGGCACCACCGGCAACAACGACCGCGCCAACACACAGCCCATCGTGGTCAACCATATCAAGGGGCGCATGGCGCTTGCCCACAACGGCAACCTGGTCAATTCCTACGAGCTCCGCGAGGAGCTGGAGCTGAACGGCTCGATTTTCCATACCACCAGCGACACCGAGGTCATCTCCTACATCATCACCAAGGAGCGCCTCACCAGCCCCTCCATCGAGGAGGCCATCAACAACGCCATGTACAAGCTCAAGGGGGCCTACTCCCTGGTCATCATGTCCCCCTCCAAGCTCATCGCCGTGCGCGACGAGCGGGGCTTCCGCCCGCTCTGTTACGGACAGACCGCCGACGGGAGCTATGTGGTGGCGTCCGAGAGCTGCGCGCTGGACTCGGTGGGCGCGACCCTGATCCGGGACGTGCGCCCGGGCGAGATCGTGGTCTTCGACAGGAACGGCGTCCGTTCCATCACCGACCACTGCGACAAGGCGCCCCAGTCCATGTGCGTGTTTGAATACATCTACTTTGCCCGCCCCGACTCGGTGATCGACGGCGCGTCGGTCCACAAGGCCCGCCTGCGGGCGGGGGCCTTCCTCGCGCTGGAGCATCCGGTGCAGGCGGATATCGTGGTGGGCGTGCCCGATTCCGGCATCGACGCCGCCATCGGCTACTCCAGGCAGTCCGGCATCCCCTACGGGATCGGGCTCATCAAAAACAAATATATCGGCCGCACCTTCATTTCCCCCGGACAGAAGTCCCGGGAGGACAAGGTGCGCATTAAGCTCAACCCCGTGGCCGAAACGGTGCGGGGCAAACGGGTCGTGCTCATCGACGACTCCATCGTCCGCGGCACCACCAGCGGCCGCATCGTGAAGCTGCTGCGCGACGCCGGCGCCACCGAGGTGCACATGCGGGTATCGGCGCCCCCCTTCATGAATCCCTGCTACTACGGCACCGACATCGACTCCCAGGAGTCCCTCATCGCCTGCCACCACTCGGTGGAGGAGATCGCGGAGATCATCGGCGCCGACAGCCTGGGCTATCTGCGGGTGGACCACGCCGAGATGCTGGCCGGCGACGGCAACTGCAAGGGCTTCTGCACCGCCTGTTTCACCGGCTGCTATCCCACGCAGGTGCCCACCAAAACGGAAAAGAACC
>CAZVHV010000047.1:0-9998 GCA_964627025.1 uncultured Oscillospiraceae bacterium
ATGCCGATTTCGTTGAGGGCTTCCTTCAGCTCCTCAAACTTGCTCTGCTTGCAGAGGATGGAGAGCTTGGTGAGCTTCTGATCCGAAACGGCGGAAGGATTGCCGGGCAGGACCTCCACAGGCACGGCCTGGCTGGGCGCAGCGTTGCCCGTAACGGGAACGGACACGCCCTCGATGGAGTAGGAAACCGCGCTCTGGGGGTTGGGCATGAAGTCGGCGTAGGAGGAGGTCAGGCCGTGCTCGCTGATGTCGAGGCCCATGATCTCCACTTCGGGCTCCACGCGCAGGCCGTGGAAGGCCTTGATGACGGAGAAGACGATGATCATGGTGACGACGACCCAGGTGATGACCGAAGCCACGCCGATGATCTGGGTGATCAGCAGGGAGGCGCCACCGCCGGTGAGAAGGCCCGCGGTAGCGGTTCCGGAACCGTCGGAAAGCAGGCCGACCATCAGGGTGCCCAGCGCGCCGTTGACGCCGTGAACGCCGACGGCGCCGACGGGATCATCGATCTTGAGCTTCTGGTCGACGAATTCGATGCCGTAAACCACGGCAAAGCCGGCGACGATGCCGATGATCGCAGCGGAGAGGGGAGAAACGGTATCGCAGCCGGCGGTGATGGCCACCAGGCCGGCAAGAGATCCGTTGAGGGTCATGGAGACGTCGGGCTTCTTATACTTGGCCCAGGTGATGAACATAACGGTCACGGTCGCCACGGCGGCGGACAGGTTGGTGGTCACAAAGATCTTGCTGGCAACGAAGGGAGCCGCGCCCTCCATGGAAACCGTGGAGGCGCCGTTGAATCCGAACCAGCAGAACCAGAGGATGAACACGCCGAGGGCGCCGAGGGTCAGGCTGTGGCCGGGGATGGCCTTGGGGGTGCCGTCCTTGTCGTACTTGCCGATACGGGGGCCAAGGATCTTCGCGCCGACCAGCGCGGCGACGCCGCCCACCATATGTACGGCAGTGGAGCCGGCAAAGTCATGGAAGCCCATCGCGGAGAGCCAGCCGCCGCCCCAGATCCAGTGGCCGGAAACGGGATAGACGACCAGGCTGATGACCGCGCTGTACATGCAGTAAGAGCTGAACTTGGTGCGCTCCGCCATGGCGCCGGAGACGATGGTGGCGGCAGTGGCGCAGAACACCGTCTGGAAGATCAGGAACGCATAAAGGCTGACGCCGTCGGGCAGGGCATACTCACCAACGGTCAGCGGGTCCAGCCAGCCGAAAAAGCCGTTGCCCGCTCCGAACATGATGCCGAAGCCGATCAGCCAGTAAAGCGGTGCGCCGATGGAAAAGTCCATCAGGTTTTTCATGATGATGTTGCCGGCGTTCTTTGCGCGGGTAAAGCCGGTTTCCACCATGGCAAATCCCGCCTGCATGAAGAAGACGAGTGCCGAACCCCAAAGGATCCAAATTGTGTTGACAGATGACAATAACATAAATTTCCTCCTTCTATATGCAAAGGAGCCATGAATTCAAGATTCATGACTCCTTTGTCATTCGTAAATAAAATTGTACGAATCAGTTTAGGTTTGTGTACCCCATCAGGTACTCGTCGATTTCCTTCGCGGCGCCCCGCCCTTCGGCAATGGCCCAGACCACCAGGGACTGGCCCCGGTGCATGTCGCCGGCGGCAAAGACCCGCGGGTCGGAGGTTCGGTACAGGCCCGGCTCGGTCTTCACATTGGTGCGGCCGTCCCGTTCCACCCCAAAGGCTTTGCAGACCGCCTCCTCGCTGCCCAAAAAGCCTGCCGCGATGAGCAGAAGCTGACAGTCCAGCATCTGCTCGCTGCCCGGAACCTCCGTCATGACGGTGCGTCCGTCCTGAACGGTCGGCTCCAGCTTCACCGTCTGTACCCGGCACAGCTTGCCGTTTTCATCGGCGAAAAGTTCCTTTACCGTGGTCTGATAGACCCGGGGATCGGCGCCGAAGACCGCGATCGCCTCTTCCTGACCGTAGTCGGTCTTGAGGATGAAGGGCCACTGGGGCCAGGGATTGTCCTCGCGGCGGGCCTCGCAGGGCCGGGGCATCATCTCCAGCTGGACGACCGACTTGCAGCCGTGGCGGATGGCGGTGCCCACGCAGTCGTTGCCGGTATCGCCGCCGCCGATGACGATGACGTCCTTCCCCTTGGCGGAGAGAAACTTGCCGTCGGTCAGATCGGAATCCAGCAGGCTCTTGGTGGTGGACTTCAGGAAGTCCACGGCGAAGTAGACGCCCGCAGCCTCCCTGCCCTTGACGTTCAGGTCGCGGGGCTGGGACGCGCCGCAGCAGAGGAGGACACAGTCAAACTGCTCCTTCAGCACTTCGGCCGAGACATCCACGCCCACATTGACGCCGGTGCGGAAAATCACGCCCTCCTGCTCCATCAGGGACACGCGCCGCTCCACAAAGCGCTTTTCCAGCTTCATGTTGGGGATCCCGTACATGAGCAGGCCGCCGATCCTGTCCTCCCGCTCAAACACCGTGACGGTGTGTCCGCGGTGATTGAGCTGATTCGCGGCCGCCAGCCCGGCGGGGCCGGACCCCACCACGGCGATGGTCTTGCCGGTGCGGGTCCTGGGCGGGCGGGGCTTCATGAGGCCCGAATGGAACGCCGATTCAATGATGTCCAGCTCGTTCTCCTTGGTCGTGACCGGGTCACCGTTGAGCGAGCAGGTGCAGGCCGCTTCGCAGAGGGCGGGGCATACCCGCCCGGTAAACTCGGGGAAACTGTTGGTGCGGAGCAGCCGCTCCAGCGCTTCCCCCAGGTTGCCCCGGTAGAGCATATCGTTCCACTCGGGGATGAGGTTGTGGAGGGGACACCCGGATACCGCGCCTCCCAGCACCATGCCGGACTGACAGAAAGGTACGCCGCAGTCCATGCAGCGTGCCGCCTGTTCCTGCCGAAGCGGGCGGGGAAGCATGGGGTGAAATTCATTGTAGTGTTGGATGCGCTCCTTTGGCGAAGCCGCAGGATTGACGCGGCGCTTGTAGTCTAAAAAGCCTGTAGCCTTTCCCATGCCTGTTCCCTCCTATTCCTTGCAGTGTTCGTTGAAGGCTGCCAGCTGCGCGTCTTCCTCGCCCAGCCCGCGCTGGATCCCGATGGCGATGCTGTTGAGCACACGCTGGTAGGCATCCGGCACGATCTTCTTAAACGCGGGGAGATACTCCTCGAAATGCGCGAGGATCTTCTTGCCCTTGGGGGAACCGGTGGCAGCCACATGCGCCTCGATGAGCGCCCGCAGATCGATGAGATCCTGCTTTTCCGTGACCGGCTGCTCGGAGACAAGCTCCTTGTTCAGGCGCAGGTAGAGATCGTGCGCCTCGTCCAGCACGTAGGCCACGCCGCCGGACATGCCGGCCGCAAAGTTCTTTCCGGTCGGGCCGAGCACGACGACCTTGCCGCCCGTCATGTACTCGCAGCCGTGGTCGCCCACGCCCTCCACCACGGCCCATGCGCCCGAGTTGCGCACGCAGAAGCGTTCGCCCGCCATGCCGGCGAGATAGGCGCTGCCGCTCGTGGCGCCGTAAAGTGCCACGTTGCCGATGATGATGTTTTCCTCGGGTTTAAAGGTGCTGCCCTTCGGGGGATAGACGACGATCTTGCCGCCCGAGAGGCCCTTGCCCAGATAATCGTTGCTGTCGCCCTCCAGCTCCAGCGTCAGGCCCTTGGGGATGAAGGCGCCGAAGCTCTGGCCGCCGCCGCCGAAGCACTTGATGACGAAGGTGTCTTCCGGGAGGCTGTTGCCGTGGAGGCGGGTGATCTCCGAGCCGAAGATGGTGCCGAAGGCGCGGTCGGTGCTGCTGACCGAAAGTTCGATCCGCTTCTTTTCCCCGGCCGCGAGGGCGCTTTTCAGCTTTTTCAGCAGCACGCGCTCATCCAGCGTCTTTTCCAGCTCGAAATCGAAGGCCCTGGCGGGATCGAAGCGGGCGCCTTCCGCGGCATGGCGCGTGGAGAGGATGGGAGCCAGATCGATGTCCGCCCGGCTCTTCTGATACAGGAGGTCGGTGCGGCCGACCAGTTCGTCCAGGGTGCGCACGCCGAGCTGTGCCATCAGCTCGCGCATCTCCTCGGCGATGAAGCGCATGAAATTGATCACGTATTCCGGCTTTCCGCGGAACCGGGCACGCAGCTCGGGCTTCTGTGTGGCAATACCCACAGGGCAGGTGTCAGCGTTGCACACCCGCATCATCACGCAGCCCATGGTGACCAGCGGAGCGGTGGCGAAGCCGAATTCCTCGGCGCCCAGCAGCGCGGCGATGATGACATCGCGGCCGGTCATCAGCTTTCCGTCGGTTTCCAGGATGACTCTGGAGCGCAGCCCGTTCTCGATCAGGGTCTGATGGGTCTCGGCCAGGCCGAGCTCCCAGGGCATGCCGGCGTTGTAGATGGAGGTGCGCGGCGCCGCGCCGGTGCCGCCGTCATAGCCAGAGATCAGGATGACCTGCGCGCCGGCCTTGGCCACGCCCGCGGCCACGGTGCCCACACCCGATTCGGATACCAGCTTGACCGAAATACGGGCGCGCCGGTTGGCGTTTTTCAGGTCGTAGATCAGCTGGGCCAGATCCTCGATAGAGTAGATGTCATGGTGCGGGGGAGGCGAGATCAGCGCCACGCCGGGGGTGGAATGACGGGTTTTGGCCACCCAGGGGTAGACCTTGTTACCGGGCAGATGTCCGCCCTCGCCGGGCTTCGCGCCCTGCGCCATCTTGATCTGGATATCCTGCGCGCTCGTGAGGTATTCGCTGGTCACGCCGAAGCGGCCGGAAGCCACCTGCTTGATGGCCGAGCAGCGGTTGATCCCGTCCGGGCCGACCTTGAGCCGCGCGCTTGCCTCGCACCCTCGCCGCTGTTGGACTTGCCGCCCAGGAGGTTCATGGCGATGGCGAGGGTCTCGTGGGCCTCCTGCGAGATGGAGCCGTAGGACATGGCGCCGGTTTTGAAGCGCCTGACGATGGAGTCCGCGCTCTCCACTTCATCCAGGGGGATCGTCTCGTCCGGGAAGTTGAAGTCCAGCAGGCCGCGGAGGGTGCCGGCCTTCATCTCGTCGTTGAGAACGGAGGTGTACTGCTTGAACAGGCCGTAGTCTCCCCGACGGGTGGCCTCCTGCAGCAGGTGGATGGTCTTGGGGTTGTAAAGGTGCTCCTCGCCGTCCGCGCGCATCCGGTGCACGCCGGTGCTTTCCAGCGAGAGGTCGACCTCCAGGCCCAGCGGATCGAACGCCTTGCTGTGGTGATAATCCACGTTGGCCGCGATCTCTTCCAGTCCGATGCCGCCGATCGAGCAGACCGTATTGGTGAAGTACTCGTCGATCACTTCTTTTTGGATCCCGATGGCCTCGAAAATCTGGGAGCTCTGATAGGACTGGATGGTCGAAATGCCCATCTTGGAGGCAATCTTGACAATGCCGTGCAGAATGGCGGCGTTGTAGTCGTTCACCGCGGCGTAGGGCTCCTTGTTCAGCAGGCCGTCATCGATCAGAGCCTGAACGGTCTCCTGCGCCAGATAGGGGTTGATGGCGCGGGCGCCGTAACCGAGCAGGGCCGCGAAATGGTGCACCTCGCGGGGCTCCGCGCTCTCCAGGATCATGGAGATGCTGGTGCGCTTCTTGGTGCGGACCAGATACTGCTCCAGGGCCGAGACCGCCAGCAGCGAGGGGATCGCCGTGTGGTTTTCGTCCACGCCGCGGTCGGAGAGGATGATGATGTTCGCGCCGCCCCGGTACGCTTTGTCCACGCGGAGGAAGAGATGGTCCAGCGCGTGCTTCAGAGAGGTGTTCTTGTAATAGAGGATCGGGATGACCTCCACATGAAACCCGGGCTTTTTCATGTTTTTGATCTTCAGGAGGTCGGTGCTGGTCAGAATGGGGTTGTTGATGCTGAGCACGGCGCAGTTGTCCGCCGATTCCTGCAGCAGGTTGCCGTCGTCGCCGACATAGACGGTGGTCGAGGTGACCACTTCCTCACGGATGGCGTCGAGCGGCGGGTTGGTGACCTGGGCGAAGCGCTGCTTGAAGTAGGAATACAGGGACTGATGCCTGTCCGACAGCGCGGCCAGCGGGATGTCGATTCCCATGGCGGCGATCGGGTCGGCGCCCGCGCTCGCCATCGGCAGGATGGTGTTTTTGATGTCCCCGTAGGTGTAGCCGAAGGCCTTCTGCAGTCTTGCCCGCTCCTCTCTGGAGTGGGTCTGCACCCGCTGATTGGGGATGGGCAGATCGGACAGCCGGAGGAGATTGTGGTCCAGCCACTCGCCATAGGGCTGGCGCGAGGCATAGTCGGCCTTGAGCGCGCGGTCGTCGATCAGGGTCTTCTTGGCCGTGTCCACCAGAAGCATCTTGCCGGGCTGAAGCCGGGATTTCAGCAGGATGTTTTCGGGGGGGATATCCAGGACGCCCACCTCGGAGGAAAGGATGAGATAGTCATCCTTTGTGACATAGTAGCGCGAGGGGCGCAGACCGTTGCGGTCGAGCACCGCGCCGACGCTGTCGCCGTCGGAGAAGAGGATGGCCGCCGGGCCGTCCCATGGCTCCATCATGGAGGCGTAATACTGATAGATATCCCGCTTTTTGCGGTCGATGCCGCGGTCGCTGTTCCACGGCTCCGGAATGGTGATCATGACGGCCAGCGGCAGCTCCATGCCGCTCATCATGAGGAATTCCAGCGTGTTGTCCAGCATGGCGGAGTCCGAGCCCTGCGAGCTCACGACGGGGAAGACCTTGTCGAGGTCGTCCTTCAGGGACTCGCAGTGCATGGTCTCCTCTCTCGCCAGCATTCTGTCCACATTGCCCCGGATGGTGTTGATCTCGCCGTTGTGGAGAATGACACGGTTGGGGTGCGCCCGCTCCCAGCTCGGGTTGGTGTTGGTGGAAAAGCGGGAGTGAACCAGGGCGATGGCGGAGGTATAGGTCGGATCGTTGAGATCCGGGTAGAAGGCGCGCAGCTGGTTGACAAGGAACATGCCCTTGTACACGATGGTGCGGCTGGAGAGCGAAACCACATAGGTATTGTCGTTGCTCTGCTCAAACTCCCGGCGGGCCACATACAGCTTGCGGTCGAATTCCAGACCGCGCTCCACGCCCTCGGGACGCCCGACGAAGCCCTGCACGATGCTGGGCATGGAAGCAAGCGCCCGGCTGCCCAGGATCTGCTGGTCGATCGGCACCTCGCGCCAGCCAAGGAACGGGAGCCCGGCCTTTTCGGCGATCAGCTCAAACATGCGCTTGGCCTGACGGCGCTTCAAAATATCCTGAGGAAAGAAAAACATACCGACGCCGTAATCACGTTCGTCGCCGAGATGAATACCTGCTTCCGCCGCTGCGTTGCTGAAAAAAGTATGGGAAATCTGAAGCATGATGCCAACGCCGTCTCCGGTAAGACCTTCTGCATCCTTGCCGGCACGGTGCTCAAGCTTCTCTACAATTTTAAGGGCGTCATCCACCGTTTTATGGGTCTTGATCCCCTTAATACTAACTACAGCGCCAATGCCGCAGGCATCATGCTCGCTTTCCGGGCGGTATAGCGTTGTATCCATCTGTCTCATATGCATTCCGTCCTCTCAATAAGTGCCGATAATCATACGTGCGGTATCAACCATTTTAGAGCCCGTATCCATGCTCTTTTTTTGAAGGAAGCGGTGCGCCTCCTCTTCCGTCATAAAGTTCTTGGTCATCAGCAGTTCTTTTGCCTGCTTGACGGTCTGTTCTTCCTCACCCGAACGGTGGGGGAGCATCAGGCGGTAGTGGCGCTCCTCCATCTGGATCAGGATCCGCACCGAAGCCAGCAGGTCACTGCGGGTGACGGGCGCCGTCAATTTGAACAGATCCTCATTTTCGCACAGAAGCATCTGACTGGCCGGAGCGATAGCCAGCACCATCGCGGTATGGTGAAGGTCATAAGCCAGGTCTGAGGCGGTCATATCCCCCAGCCTGTACCCGCACACCACGATCCCGCTGCCCATTTTTTTCATGGCGCGAATCGCCTCAGCTCCCGAGCGGCAGGATTTTCTCACTGTGAGTCCTTCGCTTTCCAGCATGCTTCGGATCCGCGCACGGTTGGTCTCGCTTTCAAAAGCGATTACGATCCTGTCCACCTGAGCCTCCTCCCTTCAAACAGCACGGCACGGCGGGGGAAGGGTATTTCTCCTCCTCCCCCGCCCCGGCAGGACCATATTGGAGATTGCTTAATACAATTTAATATGCGATCATATACTTCTCGCGCTCCCAGTTGGAGACATGGGTACGGTACTCGTCCCACTCCTTCTCCTTGCCGGCGATATACTGGGAAGCGGCGTGCTCACCGAGGGCATCCAGGATCAGGGAGTCATCCTTGAGCTGGTCAATGGCCTCTCTGAGGGTGCCGGGCAGGCTGTCGATGCCGGCGGCGGCACGGGTAGCCTCGTCCATGGCGAAGATGTTGGCCGTGACCTCGGCGGGCGGGGTCATGCCCTTCTCGACGCCGTCCAGGCCGGCAGCCAGGCAGACGGCCAGGGACAGATAGGGGTTGCAGGCGGGGTCCGGGCAGCGCAGCTCAACGCGGGTAGACTGGCCGCGGGCGGCGGGGATGCGGATGAGCGCGGAGCGGTTCTTGGCGGACCAGGCCAGGTAGCAGGGAGCTTCGTAGCCCGGCACCAGACGCTTGTAGGAGTTGACCAGCGGGTTGGTGACGGCGGCCATGCCCTTGACGTGAGTCAGCAGGCCGGCGATGAAGCTGTAAGCGGTGGCGGACAGCTTGTTTTCACCGTTCTCGTCGAAGAATACGTTCTTGCCGTCCTTGAACAGGGACATATTGGTGTGCATGCCGGAGCCGTTAATGCCGAAAATAGGCTTGGGCATAAAGGTAGCATGCAGGCCGTTCTTCTGAGCCAGGGTCTTGACGGCCAGCTTGAAAGTCATGATGTTGTCGGCAGCGGTAAGCGCTTCGGCATATTTGAAGTCGATCTCGTGCTGGCCTTCCGCCACCTCGTGGTGGGAAGCCTCGATCTCGAAGCCCATGTTTTCCAGCGCCAGGCAGATCTCACGACGGGTGCCCTCACCGTGGTCGAGGGGGCCGAGGTCGAAGTAGCCGGCCTCGTCATCGGTCTTGGTGGTGGGCTTGCCCTCGTCATCTGTCTGGAACAGGAAGAACTCGCACTCGGGGCCGACGTTGAAGGAGTAGCCCATGGAAGCAGCTCTGTCCAGGACCTTCTTGAGTACGCCGCGGGGATCGCCGACAAAGGGAGTTCCATCGGGATTGTAGACGTCGCAGATCAGACGGGCGACCTTGCCGAACTGGGGTCTCCAGGGGAAGATGGCGAAGGTGTCCAGATCGGGGCGGAGATACTGGTCAGACTCCTGGATGCGGACGAAGCCCTCAATGGAGGAACCGTCGATCATGATCTGATTGTTCACGGCCTTCTCGATCTGAGAAGCGGTGATGGCGACGTTCTTGAGCTGGCCGAAAATATCCGTAAACTGAAGGCGGATAAATTTGACGTCCTGCTCGGAAACAATGCGGATGATGTCTTCCTTTGTATATTTGCTCATAGTGTGGCGTCTCCTTTCCTTATTAAAGCGAAATAGCGATAAACAGATGCAAAAAAGGGCAAGAAATCCCCTGAAGTTCAGCGGAGCGACCTTGCCCTGTCAGATGTTCCTATTATAAAGCGCAATTTGCAAGCTGTCAACCCTCATTTGAAGAGATATGGCATATCTATTGCAAACAACGAACCGCAACCCGTGCAGCTCGGTTTGTTTTATGCAGTTTTTGCAATGGCAAAAAAAAAGATTGCAAAAAGAGAAAAGGGGTTGACAAACAAAGAAGGCGAATGATAGAATACAAAAAATATTTGAATTAAGCGAAAAGCGTTGATGGAGACAAGTACCGCGGGAATTCTGGCATAGCGAGCGGGGGACGGTGGAAGCCCCGTGCAAGAGTCTGCGGGAATAACACTCCGGAGCTGCAACCCGAACCCCGGAACATCCGGGCAGTAGGTGCGACGAATGGCGGTGCGTTAAACCCCTCAGGCTTGTCA
>CAZVHV010000048.1:0-9824 GCA_964627025.1 uncultured Oscillospiraceae bacterium
GGAGATCTGTTCCGAGGAGGTAAGCACTGTCTCTCCCTTCAGCGCACGCTGTACATACGTCTCGTTGGAGAGATTGCCCTGTAAAAACGAGGCTGTGCCGGTTGCATAGCCGCGCTGATCCACTTTGGCAACTTCTAAAAAGCTGTAATTTTCCAGTACTTTTTTAACCTCAGCGATAGGATCTGTGCTCCCCTTGGACAGTTCCGCGTTATACAGTTCCGCGACCGACTGCGCGTTCTGCTTCACGTTGCTGATCTTGTTTTCCAGTGTGATATTTGCCATAGCTCCGATTGACTGCATATCGTCTTCTACATTTTTATCGATTGCATACAGGCCGGACAGAATACCCGCTGTGACGGTCAGGACGATCGTGACAATAAAGACACTTGTAACTGTCAGTACCATTTGCTTCCGCATGGATGTTGCGCCGCGGCTCTCTTTTTTTTGTTCTTTCCCCCAAAATTTCATCCAATTCACCTGCTTCTTTATTCTTTGTTTTACGATATCAGGGTTTTGTCAATTACCACGCTTAACTTATATCGGCATATAGGCATAAAAACATTAGGTGTCCTATGTAGTAAAATCAAATTTTTTATAAATGTACTCAGTGCATATGGAGA
This sequence comes from uncultured Oscillospiraceae bacterium, assembly GCA_964627025.1. Classification (GTDB taxonomy): domain Bacteria; phylum Bacillota; class Clostridia; order Oscillospirales; family Oscillospiraceae; genus JAEWRY01. The sequence goes on from CAZVHV010000048.1 coordinate 621, forward strand.
GGTTGTACAAACAAATAAAACCCTTGTGGTAATTGCAGAGCCATTTAAACTATGGTATAATTATTCTAAATCATGCAAATTCTCAAAAATGTATGCGATCAATGATTAAGAAGCGGCGGGACCTTGATTTGTCAGGCCTGTCCATTATTGTGTTAAAGGAGAAATTCAACCATGGCAAATATCAATGCCAATTATCTGAAGCTGCCTGGCAATTATCTCTTCTCTGAGATTGCCCGCCGGGTGGAGGTCTACTCCGCCGCGCATCCGGAAGCAAAACTGATCCGCCTGGGGATCGGGGACGTTACCAGACCCCTTCCGCCCGCCGTGACCGCCGCGATGCACGAAGCTGTGGAGGAGATGGGGACCGCCGCCGGATTCCACGGCTACGGACCTGAGCAGGGCTATGCCTTTCTGCGGGAAGCTATTGCAGACCATGACTACAAGACGCGCGGGATCGATATTGACGCCGGTGAAATTTTTGTCAGCGACGGGGCAAAGAGCGACTGCGGCAATATCGGAGACATTTTCAGCATCGACAACCGTGTTGCGGTATGCGACCCTGTCTATCCGGTCTATGTGGACACCAACGCGATGGCGGGCAGAGCGGGCGACTATGACGCCGCTTCCGGGAAATGGACCAATCTTGTGTATATGCCTTGTGTAGAGGAGACCGGATTCGCACCCCTGCTGCCGGAAGAGAAGGCGGATATTATCTATCTGTGCTTCCCCAACAACCCGACCGGCACGGTGGCAACACGCGCTCAGCTGAAGGCATGGGTGGACTATGCCAATGAAAACGGTTCGGTCATTTTGTACGACTCAGCCTACGAAGCATACATTATGGATAAGGAGATCCCGCATTCCATCTTTGAGATCGAGGGCGCCGAAACCTGCGCCATAGAATTCCGGTCCTTCTCCAAAACCGCTGGCTTCACCGGCACCCGCTGTGCCTACACGGTGGTGCCGAAAGCGCTTGAGCGCGGCGGCGTGAGCCTGAATGCCCTGTGGAACCGCCGCCAGTGCACCAAATTCAACGGCGTGCCCTATGTCATTCAGCGTGGCGCGGCGGCAGTCTATACGCCGGAAGGCAGAGCGCAGGTAGAGGAGATCATCGCGTATTATATGAACAATGCCAGGGTGATCCGGGAGGGGCTGGCCGCTGCCGGGCTCAAGGTCTTTGGCGGAGAGAACGCCCCCTATATCTGGGCAAAGACGCCGGCGGAGATGTCCTCCTGGAGTTTCTTTGATCTGCTCCTGGACAAGGCCCATGTGGTCACCACCCCCGGCGCGGGCTTTGGCCCGAGCGGCGAGGGATACATCCGCCTTACCGCCTTCGGAGATGCCGAGGCGACAAAGGAGGCCGTGGAGCGTATCCGCGCGGCCCTGTAGACGATTGCAAAAAGAAAGACCCACGCGGAGAGAGAACTTCCGCGTGGGTCTTTTGTGGTCAGAAAATTCATAAAGGGCTGCGGATGAAATCCGCAGCCCTTCTTTCATAGGTTGCAAGCAAGCCTGTAAGCCGGGTTCTGTCATTTAAGACAGCCATCTATCTAGGCGCGCTGTTGCCAACGCGCTCCAGCCACCTCCACGGGGAGACCGGGCAGGTCATATTCCCCTCCACGGTGTTGCTCCGGATAGAGTTTACAGGGCCGAGCAGTTCCCAGTCGGCCGGTGAGCTCTTACCTCGCCTTTCCACCCTTACTGAGCCGCAAGCGGCACAGCGGTATTTCTCTGTTGCACTTGTCCTGAAGTTGCCTTCGGCGGGCGTTACCCGTTATCCTTGCCCTACGGAGCCCGGACTTTCCTCATGAACGGCCTTTCGGCCTGCCCACGCGGCTGTCCAGCTTACTTGCTTTCCTATTCTACAGGGTTTTTCCCGCGTTGTCAATTGCGCAAGTACTGGGAATCTGCGCTGTTTTGGATTGAAATTTTTGGTTGAATGAGATATACTATAACTTTGAAGTCAATCGTATACCCAATATACGGCGCGGGTCGCCCTCCACAGAGACGATCCGCCGCCGACAAGATCGGATACCATGCAATGCATTTTCGGTATCACTTTTTGATGGAATCATAATTAGAAGCAGGGGAGCACCGGTTATGGATTTTACAATACAGGATTACCTGGCATCGCTGAAGGGGAAGCGGGTCGCCGTGATCGGCATAGGCGTATCCAACACGCCGCTGATCAAAATGCTGCTGCGGGCGGGGATCCCCGTTACAGCCTGTGACAGAAGCATGCCAGAGGAATTCGGGGGACTGGCGGAAGAGCTGGAAAGCCTTGGCGCCGAGCTTCGTTTCGGAGAACACTATCTGGAGGGTCTGGACCATGACGTGATTTTCCGCACGCCCGGGCTGCGTCCTGACGTGCCCGCGCTTCAGGCGGCGCGCGGCCGCGGAAGCGTCGTCACCTCGGAGATGGAGGTTTTCTTTGATGTCTGTCCCTGTAAGATCATCGCCGTCACGGGCAGCGACGGGAAAACCACCACAACCACCATCATTGCGAACCTGTTGAAAGCGGCAGGCTGCAGCACTTATCTGGGCGGCAACATCGGCAAGCCGCTGCTGGCGGAAACGCCGGATATGGAGCCGGGCGACATTGTGGTGCTTGAGCTCTCTTCTTTTCAGCTTATGACCATGCGGAAGAGCTCGGATATCGCCGTTCTTACCAATCTGGCTCCCAACCATCTGGACATGCATAAGTCTATGGACGAATATATCTCTGCAAAGGAAAATATCTTTACACATCAGACGCCACAGGGGAAAGCTGTTTTTAACGACGACAACGAGATTACCCGCGGCCTTGCGCGGAAAGCGGTGGGACAGCTCATCCTGTTCAGCCGTCTCCATGCCCTGGAGAAGGGTGTTTTCCTGCAGGATGGAGTGATCTGGGTGGCGGATGAAGCGGGAAGGCGGGCGGTCCTGCCGGTTTCCGATATTCTGCTTCCCGGGGATCACAACATTGAAAACTACATGGCGGCAATCGCAGCGGTGAACGGCATGGTCCCGGACGATATCATCCGGAGCTTTGCTAAGAGCTTCGGCGGGGTGGAGCATCGGATCGAGCTGGTGCGTACGATAGACGGAGTCCGTTACTACAACGACTCCATCGCGACCAGTCCGACCCGCACCATCGCGGGGCTGCATTCCTTCTGTGAAAAGGTGATCCTGATTGCGGGCGGCTACGACAAGCACATCCCCTTTGACATCCTGGGCCCCGAGATCACGGCCCACGTGAAGGAACTGATCCTGACGGGCGCGACCACCGCTAAAATCCGCGCGGCAGTGGAGCAGGCCCCGGACTACAGAGAAGGAGCCCCCGGTATTCTGGAATTCGATGATTTCAAGGAAGCCGTGCTGGCAGCCGGCCATATGGCGGAGCCTGGTGACGTGGTGCTCTTGTCCCCCGCCTGTGCGGCGTTTGACAAATTCAAAAACTTTGCCGTCCGCGGCGAAGCGTTTAAGAAAATCATCTATGAGCTTTAAACGTTGCTGAAAACGACTGGTTAAAGGAGGAAATCCTTTGGATATCAAACAGACACTCTTCACCTTGTGCGATATGGCGGGGCCGTCCGGTTTTGAGCACAGGGTGGCGGAGAAGGCGGTCGAGCTGCTGCGGCCATTCGTGGACGAAGCCTATGTCGACCGTTTCGGCAATGCCGTCGGGATACGCAGGTGCGGCAGACCGGACGCCAGGAAAGTGCTGGTGGACGCACACTTAGATGAGATCGGCCTGATGATCACCGGAGTGGAGGAGGGGTATCTCCGCTTTCGCACGATCGGCGGCGTGGACCCGCGGATGCTCCCCGACCTGGAGGTCACCATCCTGACGCAGCCTCCCATTCCCGGAGTGGTCGCCTGTCTGCCGCCTCATGTGCAGACGGCGGAGGATTTCGGCAAGTCCGTTCCGGTAGACGAACTGCGCATCGATGTGGGGATGAGCCAGAGCGAGGCGGAGCAGAGGATCCCCGTCGGCACGCCGGCTGTCTTCCGTGTGGAATGCTTTTCTCTGGGGGCGACCCAGGTCTGCGGAAAGGCGCTGGATGACCGCTCCTGTTTTGTGAGCCTGCTGCGCACCGCCGAACTGCTGCATGAGAAAGAACTCGACATTGACCTGATCGTTCTGGGCAGCACGCGCGAAGAGGTAAACAGCGCAGGAGCCAAGGTCGGTACCTTCGCCATCGCACCGGACTGCTGCATCGCCGTCGATGTCACGCACGGGAAAACTCCGGATGTCTCCAATCCCAAGGACAAGACCTTTGAGTTGAACGGCGGACCTGCCATCGGCGTTGGCCCCAATATGACACGCTGGATGACAAAGCGCATGACGGACAAGGCGGAGGAGAAAAAGATCCCTTATCAGCTTGAGGTCATCTCAGGCAATACCGGCACGAACGCCTGGCAGATGCAGACGGTGCGGGAGGGAATTGCCACCACGCTCCTCTCCCTGCCTTTGAAGTATATGCACAGTCCCGTTGAGGCGCTTGAGTTGGCCGATCTCGAGTCGGTGGCGGCACTGCTGGCGTCTTTCATCGAGAATCTTGGAAAAGAAGGGGCGTTTGAAGTATGCTGAGTACAGTAAAAACGCTCTGCGCCCTCTCCGGGGTATCCAGTTTTGAGGACGAGGTGCGCGCGTATATCCGGGACCGGGTCGCGCCTTATGCCGACCGGATCCGGGTGGATGCCATGGGCAACCTGATCGTATGGAAAAAAGGCACAAAGGTAGCCGGTGAGAAGCTGATGCTGTGCGCTCACATGGACGAGGTGGGCCTGATGATCCGGCGCATCACCGACGACGGTTATCTGAAATTCGATACGGTCGGCGGGATCGACAGGCGGGTTCTCATCGGGAAACGGGTATTTGTCGGCGCCCGCCGCGTTCCGGGCGTGATCGGGATGAAGGCTTATCACCTTGTGAGCGCCGAGGAGGAAAAGAAAATCCCGAAGCTCGAGGAGTTTTATATCGATATCGGCGCGAAGGATCAGAAAACCGCCGAAGGGCAGGTATCGATCGGCGATTTTGCCGTCTTTGACCGGGACATCCTGGAGTTCGGCGACGGTATGCTCAAGGCCAAGGCAATTGATGATCGGGTAGGCTGCGCGGTCATGGTGAAGCTGCTGGAGGAAGAACTGCCGATGGACTGTGTCTTTGCCTTTACCGTACAGGAGGAGGTGGGGACCCGCGGCGCTTTCGGCGCGGCCTTTTCGGTGACACCGGAAATCGCTTTGGTGCTGGAAGGTACGACAGCGGCGGACAGCCCCGCTATGGATGACCATAAAAAAGTATGCGCCCCGGGCAAAGGGCCGGTGATCCCCTTTATGGACGGAGGCACCGTCTATGACCGCGGCCTTTTTGAGCTGCTGCGCAGCCTGGCGGAAGAAAAAAAGATCCCCTGGCAAACCAAACATTATATTTCCGGCGGCACCGACGCTTCTGCCATTCAGCGTACGAAAGACGGGGTCAGGGTATGCGCCGTCTCCGCTGCGGTGCGTTATCTTCACGCGCCGTCCAGCGTAGCCTCCGTCCGTGACTTTGAGCAGATCTATGTGCTGGCAAAAGCCTTTATCGGTGCAATCGCCGTTCGCTGTGAATAGGAGGACAAAATGGATATTTTGAATATGTTGCAGCAGCTTAACGCCTGCCATGGACCTTCGGGCGACGAGGGGGAAATTTCCGCCGTCATCCGGAAGGCGGCCGCACCCTATGCGGATGAATGTTACGCGGATACGCTGGGAAACCTTATCGTGCATAAAAAGGGAAGCGGCCCAAAGTTGATGTTTTCCGCCCATATGGATTCGATCGGTTTTATTGTCACCCACGTGGAGAAGGAGGGATTTCTCCGCTTCGGCAAGGTAGGGGGGCTTCATGCCGCCAGCATCCTCCACACGCCGGTCCGCTTCAAAAACGGTGTCCGGGGTCTGGTTGCGCTGGATGAAAAGGTTGAGGAAAAGAAAATAACCCTGGACGACCTTTATATCGATATCGGTGCGGGCAGCGAGTCTGAGGCTCGGAGCAAAGTGCAGATCGGAGATACCGCCGTATTTGACGCACCGGCTTTTTCTGCCGGAAACCGCCTCGTTTCCCCTTATATGGACAACCGCATCTCCTGTGTGGTGCTTCTTATGGCGCTGGAGCAGCTGAAAAGCAGCGGAAACGACCTCTATTTTGTTTTTACGGTGCAGGAGGAGCTGGGGCTGCGCGGCGCGAAAACGGCGGCTTACGCCATTTCTCCCGATTACGGCATCGCCGTGGACGTTACGATTGCGGGGGATGCGCTCGGTTCCAAGCATGACGGTACCGCTGTCTGCGGGGGCGGCGCGGCTGTCAAGGTGATGGATAACTCGGTGATCTGCCATCCGCAAATGGTGGAAAGGCTCGAGACTCTGGCAAAAAAGCAGGGGATACCAGCACAGCGCGATGTGATCCGGGGCGGCGGTACGGATGCGGGCGCCATCCATCTGACCCGCATGGGCGTGCTTACCGGTGGGATCTCCATCCCGTGCCGTTATGTTCATTCTCCTGTTGAGATGGTGGACACGCGAGACGTGAATGCCTGTGCGAAATTAGTCGCGGCTTTTGCCGCAGATAGGCTGTAATGCAATATGACTTTACACATAAGCGAGAGAGTCAGGGCGCTGGGGAACGAGGCCCAGACAGCCCTGAGGACACAGTTTGACCGCATCGATTCCATTGCCGAGTACAACACGCAGAAGGTGCTGTCCGCATTTCAGAAGCACCGCGTGGCGGATGCGGATTTTGCCGGCACGACCGGGTACGGCTACGACGACATCGGTCGTGATAAGCTCGACGCCATCTATGCAGACATCTTCCATACCGAGGATGCGCTGGTGCGCATCGGCTTCGTCAACGGGACCCACGCCATCACCACAGCCCTTTTCGGCGCCCTGCGACCGGGCGACGTGCTCGTATCCGCCATCGGCGCGCCCTACGACACCCTGCTGGGTGTGATCGGCGTAGCCGACAAGGGGCATGGTTCTCTCAAAGAGTATGGCGTGGGCTACCGTCAGGTCGAACTTACCGCGGACAATAAACCCGATCTTGCGGGCATTGTGGAAGCGGCAGGGAAACCGGAGGTGAAAGCGGTGCTCATCCAGCGCTCACGCGGCTATTCCACCCGGGACTCCCTTTCGGTCGCGGAGATCGGTGTGATTTGCGAGGCCGTCCGCCGGGTAAATCCGCAGGTCGCCATTATCGTGGACAATTGTTATGGCGAATTTGTCGAGACCACGGAGCCCACGCAGGGCGGCGCGGATCTGGTGGTTGGTTCTCTCATCAAAAATCCCGGCGGAGGACTTGCTCCGACGGGTGGGTATCTTGCAGGACGCCGCGACCTGATCGAGCGTGCGGCCATGCGTCTGACCGCGCCCGGTATCGGGCGGGAATGCGGCTCCACCCTCGGCAACAACCGCCTGCTCTATCAGGGACTTTTTCTTGCGCCGCATACGACGGCGCAGGCAGTCAAAACCGCTGTTTTCGCGGCAAATATCATGGAACTTCTGAAGTATGAAACCGAACCTTCCTCGGATGCGGTCCGCCACGACATCATCCAGATGATCAATTTTGGCAGCCCGGAGCCTTTGAAACACTTCTGCAGGGGGATCCAGAAGGGGGCGCCGGTGGATTCCTTTGTCACGCCGGAGCCGTGGGATATGCCCGGCTATGACTGCCAGGTCATCATGGCGGCGGGAGCCTTCATTCAGGGAGCTTCCATTGAACTGTCCTGCGACGCGCCCATGCGCCCGCCCTATACCGCCTATCTTCAGGGCGGGCTTACCTTTGAATCCGGCAAGGCCGGGGTTTTGCTGGCGGTGGAGGAACTGCTCCGGTCATAAGAGATTTTGTCCTCTGCATATGCTGAGCATATGGGGGTGACCCGGTATGCGTTGGCATCGGATTTGGCCGAGGCTTTCTTTCCGAACAAGACGGACGCGGCATGGCGGCGGAGGCGAACTGCTGATCAGCGCCCTTTTGGGGATTGGGCTTGCCATGCTGTTCGTTTGGATGGTCAACCGGCAGATCATGCCCGTTTTCTCTTCAATGGCCACCACTAAGGTGACCAATACCGTTACCCGTCTGCTGGAGCAGACCGTCAACAGCTATCTTACCGAGCAAAATATTTCCTATCAGGATATTATTACGCTGGAAAAGGACGAAAACGGCGCGATTACCGCGCTTACGACCAATATGACGCGGCTCAACACCATGCGCAACGAGATCCTGATCAGAGTTTCCGAGGCGATGGATACGCTGGATGAGGAGGAACTATCGATCCCGGTGGGAAATCTGACTGGGATTACCCTTCTTTCCGGACTTGGTTTCGATCTGCCGGTCCAGGTGGTATTGGTTGGTACCGCCGGAGCCGACTTCAATCAGACGTTTACCGCCGCGGGGATCAACCAGACCCATCACCAGATTATGCTGGACGTGTCGGTGACAGTCAATATCCTGCTGCCAGGCGAAACGGAAACTGCCAACGTAACAACGCAGGTATGCGCGGCCGAGACCGTGATTGTGGGCGGCGTGCCCGATACCTATCTTCAACTTGCGCAATAAATGACATGATACGCGCCGACACCGACCCGGAGGAAGCCGGCGGAACGGCAGACAGAACGAGCGGAATGCGAAAGGTGGAACTCGCCTGATGGACGAGAAGCAGGAGATCCTGTCGCTCAGGAAAAAACTTGACGCCTATAATTATGAGTACTATGTGCTGGATTCACCGACCATCCCGGACTACGAGTATGACCAGCTGCTCCGGCGGCTTGAGGACCTTGAAATACGCCATCCGGAGCTTGCATCCCCCGATTCGCCCACGCAGCGGGTCGGCGGAAAGGCGCTGAAGAGCTTTCAGCAGGTCACCCATCGCGTCCCGCTGGAAAGTCTTCAGGATGTCTTCTCCTTTGAGGAACTGGATGATTTTCACCAGCGCGTACAAAGCCTGCTCGGTCGCCCGGCGGAATACGTGGTCGAGCCAAAGGTGGATGGACTCTCCGTGGCCCTGGAATATCAGGACGGCCTTTTTGTGCGCGGCGCCACACGCGGAGACGGCCGGGTGGGGGAAGACGTTACCGAAAATCTCAGGACCATTAAGTCTATCCCGCTGAAAATTGAGGACGCGCCGCCCTCTCTCATTGTACGCGGCGAGGTCTTCATGCCGCGGATCGTATTTGAGCAGCTCAATA
>CAZVHV010000049.1:0-8678 GCA_964627025.1 uncultured Oscillospiraceae bacterium
TTGGGGTTGGCCTTGACGGCGAAATACTCCTTGAAGCCGGGGTTCCAGGAGAACGCCCGCATCAGCCGGCGCGCGTTTTCGCGGATGCCCTGCTCGTCATACAGGTGAAAGGGGGTGGGATACTCCGCCGCGATCCGCTCCAGCTGTTCGGCGGTGACAAAGGTCTTTTTCATCGGCCTCACTCCTTTAAATAAAAACGCCTTTCCCTGGGGGAAGGCGTCGGTTTTTGGGGGAATCCACTATTTAATATAAAATACCGCCGCCCCCTTGTCAATACGCAGAAAAAACGACGGCGTTCCCCCTTCCCCCTCCGTCTTTATGAAAATCTCCAAAGGGCGGGCGGGGGACGTCCGATTTTCCGGTTGAAAGTCCGGGGTATTTGGCGTATAATATTATTTTATGTGAAATAATGCAAGGAGGCGCTTCCCATGAAAAAGCTCACCCTGCGGCAGATCACCCGGCTGGCCATTTTGTCCGCCCTGGTCTTCGCCGCGTCCTATATCCGCATCACCATCCCGCTGCCCATCGACAAGGCGGCCGTCCACCTCGGCAACGTCGTCTGCGTCCTCTCCGGCCTGCTGATGGGCCCGCTGGGCGGCCTGCCCTGCGCCATCGGCTCGGCGGTCTTCGACCTCACCAACCCCATCTACGCCCCCGAGGCCCCCATCACCTTCGTCACCAAGTTCTTCATCGGCTTCCTCGCCGGCCTCATCTCCCACGCGAAGGGCCGCGGCGGTCTGGACCGGAAGTGGAACATCATCGGCGGCGTCACGGGCTCCCTCGCCTACGTCGTCCTCTATATGACCAAGAGCTGGCTGTTCGGCATCTACCTCTACAGCCTCCAGCCGGGCGCCGCCCTCTCCACCTACGTCCTGCCCAAGCTGGTGACCTCCCTGTTCAACGGCGCGGTCGCCGTCGTCTGCGCGGTGCCCCTGGCCGGGGTCATCCGGGCCGCCCTGAAGCGCGGCGGCGCGGCGCTGTAACTCCCCTTTCTCCCGCACACGGCGCGGGGGGGGCGGGCGGCTTGCCCGCCCCCCCCGTTTTTACGCTCAATTCCCCGGGGGGTTAATGGTGAGGGAGATGCGCTTTTTCTGCGCGTCCACCGCGAGCACCCAGACGGTAACGACGTCGCCCACGCGCACCGCCTCGGACGGGTGGCGGATGAAGCGGCCGCAGATCTGCGAGAGGTGCACCAGCCCGTCCTGATGCACCCCGATGTCCACGAACACGCCGAAGTCGATGACGTTGCGGACGGTGCCGGTCAGCTCCATGCCCGGCTTCAGGTCCTTCAGGTCGGTCACGTCGGTGCGCAGGACGGGGGGCGGCAGCTCGTCGCGGGGGTCGCGCCCGGGCTTTCTCAGCTCGGCGGCCAGGTCGCGCAGGGTGGGCACCCCCACGCCGCAGGCCGCGGCCGCCTTCTCCTCGCCCAGGGCCGCGAGGCGGCCGGGCAGCTCGTCCAGCCCGCCCGACGCCGCGTCGTCCGGGGTGTAGCCGCACAGGGCGAGCAGCCGCCCGGCGGCGGCGTAGGACTCGGGGTGCACGCCGGTGCGGTCGAGCACGTCGGCGCTCTCGGGCACCCGCAGAAAGCCCGCGCACTGCTCGAAGGCCCTGGGCCCCACCTTGGGGACCTTCAGGAGCTGTTTCCGCGCGGTGAAGGCCCCGTGTTCCTCGCGGTAGCGGACGATGTTCTTCGCCGTGGAGGCGGTGAGGCCGGCGACCCTGGCGAGCAGGGGGGCCGACGCGGTGTTGAGGTCCACCCCCACGCCGTTGACGCAGTCCTCCACCACCCCGCCCAGGGCCTCGTCCAGCCTGGCCTGGGGCATGTCGTGCTGGTACTGGCCCACGCCGATGGCCTTGGGGTCGATCTTCACCAGCTCGGCCAGCGGGTCCTGGAGCCGCCGCGCGATGGACACGGCCGACCGGAGGGAGACGTCGTATTCGGGGAACTCCTCGGCCGCCAGCCGGGACGCCGAGTACACCGACGCCCCCGCCTCGCTGACCACCATGTAGCGCAGGCCGCCGCCCGTCTCGCGGATGAGCTCGGCCGTCATCTGCTCGGTCTCTCGCGAGGCGGTGCCGTTGCCGATGGCGATGCACGAGACGCCGCGGCGTTCGACGAGGCGCTTGAGGGCGGCGATGGCCTCGGCCTTCTGCCGCGCCCCGTGGGTGGGATAGACCACGCCGGTGTCGAGCACCCGGCCGGTGCCGTCCACCACCGCCACCTTGCACCCGGTGCGGTAGCCGGGGTCGAGGCCCATGGTCACCTTCCCCTTCACCGGCGGCTGGAGGAGCAGGGGCTTGAGGTTCAGGGCGAAGGTCCCGATCGCGCCCTCGGTGGCCCGCTCGGTCAGGGCGGCGCGCACCTCCCGCTCGACCGAGGGGGCGATCAGGCGGGCGTAGGCGTCCTCGGCCGCGCGGCGGACATACCCCTCCGCCGGGCTGCCCGGCCGGAGCACGCGGTTCAGGAGGAAGGCGAGGGCCGCCTCCCGGTCGGTCTCCACCGAGACCTTCAGCTTCCCCTCGCGCTCCCCGCGGTTGAGGGCGAGGATCTGGTGCCCCTGCGCCCGGGCGGCGGGGACGGAGAAGTCGTAATAGAGGCGGTAGACCGTGTCCTCCTCCACCGCGGCCGCGCTCACCAGCCGCCCCTTCTTCCAGAAGAGCTCGCGCAGCCCCCGGCGCAGGGCGGCGTCGTCCGAGAGCTGCTCGGCGAGGATGTCCATGGCCCCGGCGAGGGCGTCCTCCGCCGTCTCCACCCCCTTCCCGGGGTCGACGTACCCGGCGGCGAGGGCGGGGATGTCCCCCCTCCCCTGCCGGAAGAGCAGGTCGGCGAGGGGCTCCAGCCCCTTCTCCCGCGCGATGGAGGCGCGGGTGCGCCGCTTCTGCCTGTAGGGGCGGTAGAGGTCCTCCACCTCGGCGAGGGTGGCGGCGGCGTCCACGGCGGCGGCGAGCGCGTCGGTCAGCTTCCCCTGGGCCGCGACGGCGGCCTTGACCTCCTCCCGCCGGGCGGCCAGCCCGCGCAGATAGGCCAGCCGGTCGGCCAGCCGGCGCAGGAGCTGGTCGTCCATGGCGCCGTGGCGCTCCTTGCGGTAGCGCGCGATGAAGGGGATGGTGTTGCCCCCGTCGATGAGTTCGATGACGCCGGCGACGTGCGCGGGCGGGCGGCCCAGCTCCCGCGCCAGGATCTCGGTGATGGTATCCATAGAAAACTCCCTCCGCTGCGGTCTTTGATTTTTCTGCAAGGGGTACTATAGCACAGATCGCCCCCGCGCGCAAACCCCCGCCGCGTGACGCGGGCGCTTGCCTTCCCGGCCGGCGGTATGGTACAATGAAGTGCTATTTTATTTGAACAGGCGGAGGTATTTCATGAAGCTCGGCACGGTTTCCATCCCTTCCCGGCTGGCGCTGGCCCCCATGGCTGGGGTCACCGACGCGGCCTTCCGCACCATCTGCCGCGAGCTGGGGGCGGGCTACACCGTCACCGAGATGGTGAGCGCCAAGGCCCTGTGCTATCAGGACAAAAAATCCATCCCCCTGCTGAAGCTGGGGCCGGACGAGCATCCCGCCGCCGCCCAGATCTTCGGCAGCGACCCGGACTGCATGGAGCGGGCCGCGGCCATCGCGGCCGAGGTCTCGGGCGCCGACGTGATCGACATCAACATGGGCTGCCCCGTGCCCAAGGTGGCCAACCACGGCGAGGGCTCTGGCCTCATGCGCGACCCGGACAACGCCTGCCGGGTGGCGGCGGCGGTGGTGCGCGGGGCGGGCGGCCGCCCGGTCACCGCCAAGATGCGCCTGGGGTGGGACAAGGGCTCCATCAACTGCGTCGAGCTGGCCCGGCGGCTGGAGGACGTGGGCGTGGCGGGCATCGCCGTCCACGGGCGGACCAAGGCCCAGATGTATTCCGGCACGGCCAACTGGGACTATATCCGCGAGGTGAAGCGGGCGGTCTCGGTCCCGGTCATCGCCAACGGCGACGTCTTCCGGGGCGAGGACGCGGTGCGCATCCTGCGCTACACCGGCGCGGACATGCTGATGATCGGGCGCGGGGTCTTCGGCAACCCGTGGATCTTCGAGCAGGCGGCCGCCGCCCTCCGGGGCGGGGAGGTCCCGCCGCCGCCCCCGCTCTCGGTGCGGTGCGATACGGCGGTGCGCCAGTTCGAGCTGGCGGCGGGGTACAAGGGCGAAAAGATCGCCTGCCTCGAGGCGCGCCGGCATTACGCGTGGTACCTCAAGGGCGTGCCCCATTCGGGCTACTGGAAGGAGCAGATCAGCAAAATCACCACGCTGGAGGATGTTTACCGGATCACGGAGGGCATCAAGCGGGAATTGAGGTGAGCGGATGACAAGCGGACCGGACCTTGTGGCGCGGGCCAGGGCGGGCGACGCGGCGGCCTTCGCCCTGCTGGTGGAGGAGAACCAGGACCGCATCTATCGCCTGGCCCTGCGCATGACGGGCAACCCGGACGATGCGCGGGAGCTGGCGCAGGAGGCGTTTCTCCACGCGTGGCGGGGGCTCGCCCGCTTCCAGGGGGACTGCGCCTTTTCCACCTGGCTGTACCGGCTGGCCTCCAACGTCTGCCTCGACTTTCTCCGGCGGGAGAAGCGCCGGCGCGCCCTGCTCTCGGGCGCCCCCGTCGACGGCGGGGACGGCGCGGTGATGGACCTGCCCGACCGGGGCTGCGGCCCCGAGGAGGCGCTCGAGCGGGCCGAGGCGCGCGCCGCGGTCACCCGCGCCCTGGGCCGGCTCCAGCCCGACCACCGGCGGGTGCTGGAGCTGCGGGAGTTCGACGGGCTCTCTTACGCCGAGATCGGCGCCCTGCTCTCGCTCGAGGAGGGCACGGTGAAGTCGCGCATCGCGCGGGCGCGGGCCGCCCTGCGCGCCGCCCTGCTGGCGGACGGGAACTTTTCCGCCGTTTTCCCGTCTACCGAAACAGAAGAGCGGAAAGGGGGTGCGGGACATGGCTGTCCGCGATGACTGCGACGGGATGCTGACCCTCATCAGCGCGCGGCTGGACGGGATGCTCAGCCCCCAGGAGGAGGCGCGGCTGGAGGCCCACCTCGCCCGCTGCCCGGACTGCCGCGCCCTCGCCCGCGAGCTGGAGGGGCTGCACGAGGCCATGTCCGGCCTCTCGCCCGCCGCGCCAGAAGATTTCGCCGGACGCGTCATGGAGCGGGTCCTCGCGGACGGGCCGCCCCGCGCCGGAAAGCGCTCCCTGTCCCGCCGCCTGCGCGTGTGGGGCGCCGCCGCCGCGCTGCTCCTGCTCGCCGCGGGCGCCTTCGGCCTCCGGCCCCTGTTCTCCTCCTCGCCCGACCGCGCCGCCCCGGCGTTTGGCATGGCCGAAAAGAGCGGCACGGCCGGCGCGGCCCCCCAGGCTGACGACGCGGTCCGCTCCTTCTCCGCCGGGGAAAGCGGCGCGGCCCTCCCGGTCGCGGACGCGGCGCGCCTGATCTTCCGCGCCCTCGCGCTGGACGCCGGCCTACCGGCCGGGCCGGTCGCCGCCGACGGCCCCTCGGTCTTCCGCGCCGCGCTCGGCGGCGAGTCCTGCACCCTGACCTACACCGGACTGAGCGGGGACGGCGGCCGCTACCTGTTCACCCTGCGGCGCAGCGGCGGCGCGGTCGGGAACTGGGCGGTGGACACCCGCGGCGGACAGCTTTTTCAGCTCCCATAACGGTCTCCAAAGCGGGGGCGGACCTTCGGTCCGTCCCCGCTTTTATGGAATTTTCCAATTTCTTTATTGTAACGCCCCTTCAATTGTTGTATAATAGCCAAGAAAATAACGCTCTGCGGCCACGGCACATTTCACGACAAGGAGAGGACACGACTATGAGTTATGCCACGCAAAACATCCGCAATGTTTGTCTGCTGGGACACGGTGGGAACGGAAAGACTTCCCTGGCGGAGTCCATGCTTTACCTCACCGGCGGCATCGACCGCCTGGGCAGGACCGCCGACGGAAACACCGTCTGTGATTACGATCCGGAGGAGATCCGGCGCCAGATCTCGGTCTCTCTGGCCATCGCCCCCGTCGCGTATAAGGGCAGCAAGATCAACGTGCTGGACACGCCGGGCTACTTCGACTTCTGCGGCGAGGTGCTCGAGGCCCTCCGCGCGGCCGACGCCGGCGTCATCGTCTGCTCGGCCAAGGACGGCATGACGGTGGGCGCGGAAAAGGCCTGGAAGTACTGCGAGTCCCGCGCCCTGCCCCGCGTGCTCTATATCTCCAAGACCGACGAGGAGAACAGCGACTACAACGCCGCCTTCGCCGCCCTGCGCGCGCGCTTCGGCAAGAACATCGCCCCCCTCGTCGCCCCCATCTGGGACGAGAACAAAAAGGTCATCGGCATCATCGACGTGCTCAACAAGCGGGCCTATGAGATCGCGGACGGCAAACGGGTCGAGATCGAGATCCCGGAGAACAAGCTGCCGGTGGCGGCCGAGCTGTACGAGGCCCTGAAGGAGTCGGTGGCCGAGACCAGCGAGGAGATGATGGACAAGTATTTCGCGGGCACCGAGTTCACCTACGCCGAGATGCTCCAGGGCCTGCGCACCGGCGTGCGCGACCTCACCCTGTTCCCCGTGGTGTGCGGCAGCGCGGCGACCGGCCTCGGCACCCAGATGCTGCTGGACACCATCCTCGACCTGCTCCCCAACCCGCTGGACGGCGCGCACGAGTCGGGCGAGGATTCCCGCGGCGACCCCATCGAGTTCGCCCTCTCCCCCAGCGCCGTGCCCTGCGCCTTCGTCTTCAAGACCCTGTCCGACCAGTACGGAAAATATTCCTTCGTCAAGGTGCTCTCGGGCACCCTCACCCCCGACCTGACCCTGGTGGACAGCCGCACCGGCGCCGCCGAAAAGCTGGGCCGCCTTTACGCCATGAAGGGCAAGAAGGCCGAGGAGGTCAAGGAGCTCGTCTGCGGCGACATCGGGGCCATCGGCAAGCTGGAAAAGGTGAAGACGGGCGACACCCTGTGCGACGCGCGCAAGGTGGTCCGGCTGGACGGCATCGACTTCCCCGAGCCGTGCTACCCGGTGGCCATCGCCCCCAAAGTCAAGGGCCAGGAGGACAAGGTCGCGGCCGGGCTCACCCGCCTGGGCGAGGAGGACCTCACCTTCACCCTCGTGAACAACGCCGAGACCCATCAGATGGTGGTCACCGGCATGGGCGACATCCAGGTGGACGTGCTGGTCTCCCGCCTCAGGAGCCGCTTCGGCGTGGAGGCCGAGACCTCGGCCCCCCGCGTGCCCTACCGCGAGAAGATCCGCAAAAAGGTCAAGGTACAGGGCCGCCACAAGAAGCAGTCGGGCGGCCACGGCCAGTTCGGCGACGTGTGGATCGAGTTCGAGCCCTGCGAAGAGGAGGAGCTGGTCTTCGCCGAGAACGTCTTCGGCGGCAGCGTGCCCAAAAACTTCTTCCCGGCGGTGGAAAAGGGCCTGCGCGAGGCCGTGCAGCACGGCGTGCTGGCGGGCTACCCGGTGGTGCACCTGAAGGCAACCCTGGTGGACGGCTCCTACCACCCGGTGGACTCGTCCGAAATGGCCTTCAAGACGGCCGCGCAGCTGGCGTACAAGGCCGGCCTGCCCGAGGCGGGCCCGGTGCTCCTCGAGCCCATCGGCGAGCTGAAGGTCACCATTCCCGACAGCTACATGGGCGACATCATCGGCGACCTCAACAAGCGGCGCGGCCGCGTGATGGGCATGACCCCCACCGCCGACGGCGAGCAGATCGTGGAGGCCGAGGTGCCCATGGCCGAGATGGCCTCCTACGCCATCGACCTGCGCTCCCTCACCCAGAGCCACGGCTCCTTCGTCTTCCGCTTCGTCCGCTACGAGGACGCCCCCCCGGCCGTCCAGCAGAAGGCCATCGAGGAGGCAAAGGCCCTCGGCGGGGAATGATCCAAGCCGCATGAAAAAAACCGGCGCAGCCTCAGGGCTGCGCCGGTTTTTTTCTTCTGTTCACAGGGTGCGGAAGTACTCCCGCGTCTGCTCCACGTTGCGCATGATCTCGGCCTGCAGGGCCTCGAGGGAGGGGAAGCGCTGCTCCTCGCGCAGGCGCTTGTAGAACTCCATGCGCAGGGTCCTGCCGTAGAGGTCGCCTGCGAAATCGAGGAGGAAGCCCTCCACCGTAAGGCGCAGGTCGTCGTCCACCGTGGGGCGCACGCCGATGTTGGTCACCGCCTGGTACTCCCGGCCGTCGTCCAGGATCACCTTGGTGGCGTAGACGCCGTAGGCGGGGGTGAGCACGCCGGCGGGCAGGTCGAGGTTCACGGTGGGAAAGCCCAGCTTGGAGCCGAGCTTCTTGCCGTGGGTCACCTTGTTGGTCAAAACGTGGGGATGGCCCAGATAGGTGTTCGCCAGCTCGATCTCGCCCTGGGCGATGAGGGAGCGGATGTAGGTGGAGGAGACGGTGACGCCCCCGCGTTCCACCCTGCCGATGATGTCGCAGCCGATGCCCAGCTCGGCGCACTTGGCGCACAGGCGGTCGGGGTTGCCCTCGCCCTTGTAGCCGAAGTGGAAATCGTGTCCGGCCACGACGTGGACGACGCCGCGCTCGCCGATCAGGTAGTCGGTGAGGAACTCCTCCCAGGGCATCTTCATCATGCGCTGGTCGAACCGCGCGATCATGACCTCGCGGATGCCGTAGAGGCGGCGCATCAGGTCGGCCCGGTCGGCGGGC
>CAZVHV010000049.1:8688-9639 GCA_964627025.1 uncultured Oscillospiraceae bacterium
GCGAGTTGATGAGGGGGACCCTGGTGCCCGTGATGATGCTGTCCGGGTGGGGGTCGAAGGTAAACGCGGCGGGGATGGCGTCCAGCCGCGCCGCCACCTGGGTCACCCGGCGCAGCAGGGCGCCGTGTCCGATATGCACCCCGTCGAAAAAGCCCAGCGCGATGACTCGTTTGGTCTCGTTCAAAATGGTCACACCTCGAAAAAGCTTTTGATGGTGGAAAGCCGGCCCTGTTCCAGCCGGCCGAGCAGGAGGAAGGCGCCGTCCGGGCCGTAGACCCGGTACACGCCGTCGGCCCCGCTCCAGGAGAAGGGGTTGCCGTTTTTCGCCCGCGGGAGGGCCTCCCCGTCGATGGTGAGGGCGGGATGGTCCGCGAAGAAGGCGTCCACCGGCAGGAGCAGGGACCGGGGCTCGGGATGGGCGAGCACCGCGTCGATGGTCACCGCGCGGTCGAGGCCGAAGCCCGCGGCGCGGGTGCGCCGGAGGGCGGACATGGCGCCGCCGCAGCCCAGCGCCCTGCCGATGTCGTGGCAGAGGGTGCGGATGTAGGTGCCCTTGGAGCACACCACGCGGAGGGCGTACTCGTCGGGGCCGGGCCGGCCGGTGAGCTCCAGGGCGCGGATGGTCACGGGCCGCGGGGCCCGCTCCACCTCTTTGCCCGCGCGGGCCAGCTCATAGAGCTTTTTGCCCCCCTGCTTGATGGCGGAATACATGGGGGGGATCTGGAGGATGTCGCCGCGGAAGGCGGCGAGGGCCGCCTCCACCTGCGCGGGGGTCACGTCCGCGGGCCGGCGCTCGAGCACCGTGCCCGTCGTGTCCTGGGTGTCGGTGACGATCCCGAGGCGCAGCACGGCGTGATACTCCTTGCCCCCCTCGGCGGCGAACTCCACCGCCCGGGTGGCTCGTCCCACGAAGACGGGCAGGACGCCGGTGGCCATGGGGTCGAGGGTCCC
>CAZVHV010000050.1:0-9570 GCA_964627025.1 uncultured Oscillospiraceae bacterium
TGCAGACACATCCCGGCGGACGCGGACGGCAAAAAGGATTTTTCGGAGATCATCGCCCTTGCGAAAACCCTGCCGGCCCCGGAAGAGCTTGAAACGGGCAGCATTGTCGGCGGCTTTGCCCATAATCAGGTGATGGCGGTGGCCGACAAGGTGGTGGAGGCGGTGAAATCCGGCGCCATCCGGAAGTTCTTTGTCATGGCCGGCTGCGACGGCAGAATGAAGTCCAGAGAATATTATACCGAGTTTGCCGAAAAGCTCCCCAGAGATACCGTGATTCTGACCGCAGGCTGTGCGAAATACCGCTACAACAAGCTGGACCTGGGTGACATCGGCGGGATCCCGAGAGTTCTCGACGCCGGCCAGTGCAACGACTCCTATTCGCTTGCGGTGATCGCCCTGAAGCTCAAGGAGGTGTTCGGACTCGACGATATCAACAAGCTGCCCATCGTCTATAATATCGCCTGGTATGAGCAGAAGGCTGTGATCGTCCTGCTGGCGCTGCTTTACCTTGGGGTGAAGAACATCCACCTCGGTCCGACTCTGCCGGCGTTCCTTTCGCCGAATGTGGCAAAAGTGCTTGTCGAAAAGTTCGGCATCGCGGGCATCGGGACCGTCGATTCGGATCTCGAACTGTTTTTGGCTCAGTAAGAGACCGTGTCCCGCCGACAGGCTCAGATCCTGTCGGCGGGATATGTCGCGTTTTATGCGTTTGGAGGTGCAGAACTTGAAGAAAACAGGGGAGATCATGCAGGCGATGATTGCCTATTATGCGGGAGACGTCAGGCGGATCAATCATTTTTTAAAAGTTTTCGCCCTTGCAAAAACCATTGGGGAAATGGAAGGCCTGGAGGAAAGCGCACAGGAGATTCTGGAGATTGCAGCGCTGACACATGATATCGGGATCAGAAACAGCGAAAAAAAGTATCGGAGCGCCGCCGGGAACTTTCAGCAGATCGAGGGACCGCCCGAAGCGGAAAACCTCCTGCGGGAAGCGGGCGTTGCCCCCGAGGTGACAGACCGTGTATGCTGGCTGATCGCACATCATCATACCTATGACGATATCCGGGGAAGCGATTATCGGATTCTGGTGGAGGCGGATTTTCTGGTAAATGCATATGAGGATCAGATGTCGCAAGAAGCACTCCGAGGCGCCGCGGAAAAGCTCATCAGGACCGCTTCGGGGGAAAAATTGTTCGGTCTGTTGTACGGGCTGTGACAGCCTGATTTTTCCTCTTAAAGGCCAATCTGTACGCTACTCCTACAAATGAAAATCATTTTAATTTGAAATAATTCGTTGACATATACAATTCGCGGTGATATAATTCGCATATCATATGGAGTGCGCTTCAGTCGCATTGCCCGCCGTAAAATGAATTTTTTTAAGAAGAAAGGATGCCACTATTATGATCGATTTTTCGCTCTCTCCCGATCATGCCGAACTGCAGAGCCTTTACCGCAAGTTTGCTGAGGAGCGCGTAAAGCCTCTCGCCCATGAGATGGACGAAAAAGAGGAGTACGACATGGGTCTCCTGAAAGAGATGCAGGAATGCGGCTTTTTCGGAATCCCCTTCTCCGAGGACTATGGCGGATCCGGTTGTGATGTCCTGTCCTACGTCCTGTGCATGGAAGAGATGTCCAAGGTAGATGCCAGCACCGGCATCACCCTGTCTGTTCATACCTCCCTGTGCTCCTCCAGCATCAACGAGTTCGGTACGGAAGAGCAGAAGCAGAAGTGGCTGCGTCCCCTGGTTGACGGCAGCAAGATCGGCTGCTTCGGCCTGACCGAGCCTAACGCTGGTTCTGACGCCGCCGGCGCCCGCACCACTGCTGACAAGGACGGCGACGAGTATATCATCAATGGTAGCAAGATCTTCACCACCAACTCCGGCTTCGCTGATACCTTCCTGGTGTTCGCTCTGACCGACAAGACTGCCGGCGCCAAGGGCCTGTCTGCCTTCCTGGTCGACCGCAACACTCCGGGCCTGAGCGTTACCCCTGACATCCCCCGTATGGGCATCCGTGCCGCCTCCAACGCCGAGGTCGTGTATGAGGACGTCCGCATCCCCGCGGAGAACATGCTCGGCGGCGAGGGCAAGGGCTTCAAGATCGCTATGAAGGCTCTGGACGGCGGCCGTATCGGCATCGCTGCTCAGTCCGTGGGTATTGCACAGGGCGCCATCAACGAGGCGGTCAAGTATGTCAAGGAGCGCGTGCAGTTTGGCAAGCCCATCGCTGCGTTCCAGAACACCCAGTTCAAGCTCGCCGAGATGCAGACTCAGGTCGACGCTGCCCGCCTGATGACCTGGCGTGCCGCTGTGGCCAAGGACAGAGGCGAGAACTACAGCGTCTACGCCGCTATGGCTAAGCTGATGGCTTCCGACATCTGCAACGTTGTTACCCGTGGCTGCGTGCAGCTGCTGGGCGGCTACGGCTATGCCCGTGAGTACATCGTTGAGCGCTACATGCGTGATGCGAAGATCACCGAGATCTACGAGGGTACTTCCGAGGTCATGAAGATGGTCATCTCCGGCGCTGTGCTGAAGTAAGAGAAACCATTTGCCTTAAAAGAGGACAAGCAGACCGGTTCCGTTTGGAACCGGTCTGCTTTATTTTGCTGAGCGGAAACAACTCCGTTTTGGTATCAGTCATAACTCAGATGAAGCAAACCTTTTACCCAATACTGCGTGTCCTTGATTGGATTCGGAATTTGGATGTTTAAGATTTCCAGCACACAAATCACGAAGGCAACGGAAAGAATGACGGAATAGGCTATGAGCTCCCGCCAGCTTTTTTTTCGGATCATCCCGGGTACCTCAAGCCAGATCAGGAAGGCAAAAGCGCAAACGAGAAGGAATATCATTCGGATGCTTCTCCTTCCTCTTTCGGCAACCTGCGTATGGCAATGAGAATGAGAGTGATGGCAGGAAGCAGAAATTCGCAGATGGCTGCATTGAAAGGCCAGATATATATGCCGGCATAGACCTGTTCCATATCCGAGGGATATAATCTTGTGGCGATGGCCACCGAGAGCACTCCGACCGGTACAACAAGGGGAAGGTAAGAGCGCAGTTTGAGGATTTGGGCGGTGCCAAGAACGGTTACATAGTAAAAGAGGGTAATTTTCATAAAAATCGTAACGAGCAGGGAAATTGCGATCAGAATATCCAGTCTGGTCAGGATATTTGCGATTTCAATCTGCCGTGATACGGCAAAGGAAGCGGCGGGCGTGTTGAGCATCCGGAGGCCAAGCACAAGGGTATCCCGCAGAACAACGACCAGCAGCTGGACGGCGCTCAGCGTGATCGCAAGCAGGACCGGCTTTCTGATCTGACGTTTCTTAGCTGTGTAGGGGAAGATCATGAGGAAAATGATGACATCACAGAAAGAAATGGTCAGCATGATGTGAATACCATGGATAAAATCGATGGGAGAAATCTCTAAAATAGGAAGCAGATTTGTTGGGACCAGGTCTCCGACCAGCAATATGGTGACGATCAGGGTTGTTGTGATGACCATAACCGTAAATAAAAAGCTGCATCGTGCAATCACTTCGATCCCGCCTCGGACGGCCAAAGCACATACAAAGGCAAACATAATCAGAAAAGCGGAGCGCGGGGTTTCAGGCATGATATAGCTGATCCAAAAGCTGTTAAAAAAATACATATAATGGACGATGAGCTGGAAGAAAAACCAGAGATAGAGGAACGAGATGACTTTGCCGACATAGCGGCCGAAGACAAGATCATTGATCTGTACCAGGTTTTGCCCCGGAAATTTTTGTGCGATGGCAGTATAGATCAATGCCAAGAGGAGAGCGATCGCAAGGGTTGCCAGAAGCACGATCCAGGTATCATGCTTGGTAACGGTATAGCTGAAATTGATGTTGATGACCATGCTCTGCAGGAAGCTCAGTACCAGTATGGTCAACTGTGAATTGGAAATCTCACCGTTTTCAAGCTTCATAAACTATAGCTCTCCTATTCCGGCACCGTCGGACTGCTGATTCTGCCCATCAGGCGCAGTTTTGACTGGACATTCACCTGTACCTCGATGGTTGGAAAGATCTCGTCCCATTTTCCTTCCAGGTCTTTCCACTCTTTTGGGTAATGCTGATGGACGGCATCGCCAAAAGCGAAAACGTCTGCGTCGAGTCCCTGCGCTTTCCTCAGTGCAGCCATCACTTCGCTGCGGATAACATCGGCTTTTTTGTTCTCCAGAGACGTGATTTCTCCAAGGCCGGACAGATTCTGAGTGCCGGTTTCTTCTGCAAGGTTTCCTTCCTCCGTGATATCGACCTTGATTTTTATTTTTCCGTCGCTGAACTCAGGTGTGATTTCTGCGCTTGCGCGGAGGACTTCCATGCTGATGATGCTCTCGTTCTCCTGTACTTCAATCGTGCCGCCTTCGATTTCCCCCAGGACCCAAAGCAGCCCGCGGCCTTCCGTCTTATCCATAACGCCGACCATTTTATCCTTTTTGAATACGGCGGTTCCGCTCAACTCGACTGCTTTTTCTTCCCCTTCGCCGGTAATTTTAATCATCGGGGCGACTGGTGCCGTTGTTTTGCTCATAAGCCGGGTAATGAGGTCCCGAAATCTGACGCTGGGCCCCTGGGATGCGCTCGTGTTTTTGCCTTTTACCAGCTTGGAGATATTGTTTGCCGGTATTTTTTCCAGCTCCGATTTTACGCTCAGAATCTCCGCTGCGGAGCCCTCAGAGACCAAAATCCAAATATTGAGACGTGTCTCCGGATCACGCGCAAAAAAATCGACATAACCCTGCAGGCCCTCTTCCGCCAAACTCCGGCCAAAAATCAGAACCTGATTATGGGGAAAAAATAATTTTCGGCTGGACTGATTGGTCAAATCTCTGATGGTGGAGAAGACCGTATCTCCGGTTCCTGTGACGTTCCAGAAAGCAGCCGAACTGCCGCCGGAATTCCCACTTTTTTTTGATGAACTTATTTCGCCGGGCTTTACAACCTGCACCGTAAGCTGTATCCGGCCGGGGCCCTCCGATTTATCTACACCAACGCCCATGACAATCCCAAGCGTGTCAAGCTCGCGGTTGTTCCAACAGCCGCTGAGACTTATCACAAAAATGATGCAGACTGCGGTTTTGATCCATTTGTCGATACGATGTTTCATCTGCAAGCCTCGATTATTCAATCTCTTCTACTTGTCTGCGCTGCCTTCATCTTCCGGCTCAGGGCCAGGCTTTAAGTTGAACTTTTGCCGAATGGGATCGCGCTTCGTGATATCTGCAGGCCGTTTGACCATACTCCAGAGTGGAGCCCTGATGAACACATCTCTCATCTCGCTTACGTTCACCGGAGCTACAGGGGAAAGATACGGCGTTCCGAAGGAGCGCAGAGAGGCCAGATGGATGAAAAGCGTGAAAAATCCGATCGCGATCCCATATCCGCCCATAAACCCTGCAAGAATGAGAAAGAGAACACGGATAACGGCTCCGGAATCGGTCTGCGCCGGAACGACGAAGCTTGAAACAGCCGTAACGGCGACCACGATTACCATAGGTGCACCTATGAGACCCGCCGATACCGCGGATTCGCCGATGACGAGCGCGCCCACGATACTGACGGCCTGACCGATCGGGCGCGGCAGTCTGACGCCGGCCTCACGCAGAATTTCAAATGCGACTACCATCAGGCCGGCTTCCAGCACCGCAGGAAAAGGAACGCCCTCGTGCGCCGCCGCCATGGTCAGCAGGAGAGTGGTAGGGATCAGCTCCTGATGGAAATTTACAAGGGCCACGTAAAACGCGGGTGCAAGGATGCTGATGATATAGGAAAGGAACCTCAGGCCCCGGATCATGCTTGCAAAAATAGTGCGGGAATAGTAATCCTCCGCGCTCTGGAAGCTCTCTATGAAAAGCATTGGAACCGTGAGCACGAATGGGGTCCCATCGACCAGAATGGCCGCCCGTCCTTCCAGAAGCTTCGCGGCCACTCGGTCAGGCTTTTCACTGTTGGCTACGGTGGAAAAAATCGAGAATGGTTCGTCTTCGATAAACTGTTCGATATAACCGGACTCCAGAATGCCGTCGATTTGGATGCGTTTCAGGCGCCGCCTGATCTCTTCGATCAGCTTCGGATTTGCCAACCCGTTGATATAGGCGATGCAGACATCGGTCCTGGTTCGAACGCCGATCTTCATGGTCTCCATGATCAAATCCGGGCTTTTGATCTTGCGCCGCAGCATGGACGTGTTGATGCGAAGTGTCTCCGTGAACCCCTCCCGCGGGCCTCTGACCACGGACTCCGTTTTCGGCTCTTCGATACCGCGGGCCTTCCAGCCGCGCAGGCTGATGACCAGGGCCTTCTTTGCGCCGTCCACCAGCAAAATGGTGTCGCCGGACAAAAAATGGTCGACAGCATCGTCGGGTGAGCCGGTCTCCGTGATGTCGCCGACAAACAAGAGGGCCGAGTTGATATAGGGAAGATAGTCCCCTTCAGGCGCTTTTTCTGTGGAGACGGAGTGGATGTCATACATCAGCGGCTTGAGGATATTTTCATTGACCAGCGCCTTATCCACCAGGCCAACAATGAAAAGGATAGCCGCCCGGATCTGAGGCTGATCGCCGAAAGAAAACCTTCGGACGATGATATCGCTGCTGCTGTTGAGCATCCCTTTCAGCATGTTTAAATTTTCATCGATGTTCTGTAAAAAAGCGGACTGCGCATCGGGCTCCTGCGTTTCCGCTTCCGGTTCAGATTGCTTCCGCATGTGATAGAACCGCAGTTTTTTAAAAAGATAGCTAAACATAGCAGCTCCAATAATTCAAAATTTTGCTTTTAGTTTTACCCGCATTCTGCTTTTTAAACATTGCCGTTTTTATTTTTGCGCGTCCTCTCTGGATGCCACTGGGGCGAATCAAAACCGGAGGTATGCGTGGGAAAACAACAGCACCCCGGTCGTCCGGCAGTATGGATACTGCAAAACGACAGGGGTGCTGTTGTTTCCTTGTTTGAACCGAAGGGACAGGTTCCGCTACATTGTCAGCAATTCCAGCGCTTCACCGGTAGCGGTGACTGTGATCTGGGTGATGGGAGAATGATAGTTCTCGATGATCCTGGTGGCGATGGGATCCTCCAGTTCCTTCTGGATGAGGCGGCGGAGATTGCGGGCTCCATAAGTGGCGGAGTAAGATTTTTTGACCAGGTAATCCAGCGCGGAATCCTCCAGAGTGAGGTGGATGCCCTTTTCCGAAAGGGTATCGCGCAGTTCGGCGGTCATGATGGCGGCGATCTTTTTGAAATCCTCCTGGGTAAGTTGGTTGAAATAGACCACCTCGTCTACCCGGTTAAGGAACTCGGGGCGCAAAAACTGCGAAAGCGCTTTCATGGCGCGTTCCCTGCCCTGTTCATTTGCGGTACGGCCGAAGCCGACGGTGCCGGATTTGCTGTCGCTGCCGGCGTTGGAGGTCATGACAATAACGGTGTTTTCAAAGTTTACCATCCGCCCCTGGGCATCGGTGATGTGCCCGTCATCCAGGATCTGCAGCAGGACGTTGAGCACATCGGGATGGGCTTTCTCGATTTCATCAAACAGCACCACCGAATAGGGCTTTCTCCTGATCTTTTCGGTGAGCTGGCCTGCCTCGTCATAGCCGACATAACCGGGCGGCGAGCCGATGATACGCGAGACGGAATGCTTTTCCATAAATTCCGACATATCGAGCCGGATAAGAGATTCCGGCGCGTTAAAAAGATCCTGTGCCAGCCGCTTCACCAGCTCGGTCTTGCCCACGCCGGTGGAGCCCACAAAAATGAAGGACACGGGCTTGCGCTTGGAGGCGATGCCTACACGTCCCCGGCGAATAGCGGCGGCCACAGAGGCGACCGCTTCGTCCTGCCCGATGATGTGGGTTTTCAAACGTTCCTCCAGATGGGCGAGACGCTCGTACTCCTGCTCCTGAATCTGGCTGGCGGGAATCTTTGTCCACAGTTCGATGACCCGGGCCAGGCTCTCCGCGGTCAGAGAAGGGACACTCTCGTTTTCCATCTGCGTGAGCTCCCCGTTCAGCTGGAATTCCCGGCTCTTGATCACTGCAAGGCGCTCATAGGCCTTTTCACTGGCGTCAGAGATCATGACCTCTCGCTCTCGTGCAAGATCCGCCAGCTCTTTGTTGATCTCCATGGTCCGCGCCAGCGACTTGTTTTTCAGGTTGACGTCGGAACAGGCTTCATCGATGAGGTCGATCGCCTTGTCGGGAAGGAAGCGGTCGGTGATATAACGCTCCGACATGGTCACGGCCAGGCGCGCAATCTCGGGGCTGATCTTGACGTGATGATAGGTTTCATAGTAAGGCGCGATGCCCTTGATGATTTCCACCGATTCCTCAATGGAGGGTTCGTTGACGATCACGGGCTGAAAACGGCGCTCCAGCGCCGAGTCTTTCTCGATATATTTGCGGTATTCGGCAAAGGTGGTGGCGCCGATGACCTGAATTTCGCCGCGGGAAAGGGAGGGCTTCAAAATGTTCGCGGCATTCATGGAACCCTCGGCGTCTCCCGCTCCGACCAGATTATGCACTTCGTCGATCACAAGGATAATGTTGCCAAGCTTTTTGATCTCCTCGATGAGGCCCTTCATCCTGCTTTCAAACTGGCCGCGAAACTGCGTGCCCGCCACCAGGGCGGTGAGATCGAGCAGGTAGACCTCCTTGTCCAGAAGCTTGTAGGGCACGTCCCGCGCCGCGATCTTCATAGCCAGACCCTCGGCAATGGCGGTCTTGCCGACACCCGGTTCTCCGATGAGACAGGGGTTGTTTTTCTGGCGGCGATTCAGGATTTGCACGACCCGTTCCAGTTCGCGGCTGCGGCCGATGATCCTGTCCAGCTTGCCCTCGCTGGCCCGCTGTGAAAGCGAAATACAGTAATTCTCCAAAAATTTCCGCTTGGACTGCCGCGGGTCGCTTTTCCCGGTTTTCTCCTCCCGGCCGGGACGCGGATCGCCCACAGGGGTATGCTGGCTCTCCTGTCCCATGCTGCCGAACAGTTTATTGAGGAAAGGGAAGGTGGCGGTGCGTCCGTCGTCATCCTCGATCCCGTCGTCGGTCTGAGACATGAGGTCTTCCGTACCCTCGGCCCCTCCGAAAGCGGACATCATCTCATTGGTAAGATTCTCCAGATCGTTGTCTGAAATCCCCATTTTCTGCATCATTTCGGTCACGGGCTTAATGTTCAGTTCCTTGGCGCACTTCAGGCAGAGCCCTTCGTTTTTGGTCTCATTGCCTTCGATTTTTGTAATAAAAATAACGGCCACGTTTTTATGGCACCTGCTGCAAAGCGTTGGCTGCATAATATCGTTCAACTCCTTCTGGGACAGACATCCCGGGGAAACAAACGTAACATATGAATATGAACTGCGTATGAATTTCAAAAACTGCAATCAGGAGAATGTAACCTGTCCCCGGGTCAGAAGGCCGATCGGGTCCGCAGTCATAAAAAATCGAAGAACATGCGTATTTGCCACCGCATCGTTCGGAACGAGATTCCCAAGATAGCGCAGGAACCATGCCGCGACGAAGAGAAGAAGAATGCCTTTG
>CAZVHV010000051.1:0-9503 GCA_964627025.1 uncultured Oscillospiraceae bacterium
AGGTGTCCGTATACGCCTTGGCCTCGCTCAGCGTCACCCATCTGTCCGTATCGTCGTTGTAAACCTGGACCTCGTCGCTGATGGGAAGCTCGGTGCCGGCAATGGTGACGGTGTCGTCGCCGTCGAAATCGCTCCGGGACACGCCGCTAACCTTGGTAAGGCTGGCCACACCGGTGACCGTGCCCGCGTCCGAAATGGCCAGGCCGCCCACGGCGCCGTCCGCGGTGCCCAGAGCGGCGTAGGATTTCGTCGTCCCGTCGCTGTTGACGACAGCCGTATAGGTGTTGGTATAGGACATGATCCCGCTGCCGCCGCTTATGGTGTTCAGTTCGTAGATTCCGTAGGTATAGCAGTCGCCGGTCACGTCGTCCAGCAGCAGGATATCCACCTGTCCGGCGGCGTTTTTATGGCAGAAATCAATCCTGCCGCCGCTCACGGTGTCGGTCAGGATATCATCGAGACTGATCCGCAGGGCGGTTCCCTTCGCGCCCACGTGATCATAGATCGCAGCGTCGGAGGCCAGCGCGGTCCCGCCCAGAAGGCCGCTGCTTACGTCCAGGCTGGCGGAGCTCCCCGAGCTCGGGGCGCTGACCGTCAGTTTGCCCACGCCGGAGGAGACCACTTTGACCAGCATCCCCTCCTCCAGCGAACCGGAGACCGTGCCCGAGAGCACCAGCCCGTTGGTGAGCGTCACGCTTCCGTTGCCCAGCACCCCGTACAGATCGGCCGATTTGGCGGATGCGGCGTAGGCGGCCGCCACCTCGCCCTTGGCGTTGAGGACGACCGTGAAATTATCGCCCACGGAAAAATTCCGGATGGAACTCAGCGCGCTTTCGTTCACGTCCAGGGTCAGCCCTGCCAGGGTGATTTCAGACGGATTGTCGGTGCTGGGCGAGGCGTTTTCATAAAAGCCGGTCAGCACGGCTCCCTCGTATCGTTCGTTGTCCGCCGCCACCACCAGGTCGATTTTGCCGGCGGCGGAATAGAAGATGCTGGCGGTGTTCCTGCCCTCCAGATCGTACCAGCCTTCCCCGTAGGTGGTAGCCTCGCCGTCCATGACCAGGGAGACCTTGCTGGGAATGGCGTAGGTATTGCCGTTGCTGTCCGTGAGCTCGGAGGCGGTGACGTCTCCGATGGCCACGCTCTTCCTGACGTTGTCGTCTGGTACAAATCCGATAACCTTTCCCGTATTGTCCAGCAGAAGGGTGCCCCGGTATCCCACCAGGCCGCTGCCGACCGTGCGGGCCTGCTCATACCAGGTCACGCTGCCGGTGTTCTGAACGTAGATCTCGGCGGTATGGACGGAACCGTCGTCCGCCTCGGCGTCGTTGTCCATCACCACGGCGGAGGAAACCATCGAGCTGGCATAGGTGGCAAGATACTCCCGCCCATCCGCGGTGTTTTGCTTCAGCACATGATAGAGCAGAAGGGCCGCCTCGCCCCGGGAAAGGTTCTGGCCCGCGGTTTTGGAAATGCCGTCCAAAAGGCCCAGTGTCGCGGCTTTTGCCATGTAGTCCTCCGGCCAGAAGGGGCCCACATCGTCGGTGGTATAGCCCAGGACGCGCAGGGCCACGGTCACCGCCTGGCCGCAGGTCACCGGATCGTCCGGCCCGAAGGTGCCGTTTCCGTACCCCTGCATCAGCCCCTCCGTATAGGCCAGGTTCACATAGGACATGGCCCAGCTGTCGGAGCCCACGTCGGAAAACAGGGTGCGGTAGGCGGTGGCCTTCAGCTGGTCCGCATGGTTTTCAAGCAGTACGGCGAGCTTGCAGAACTGGCTGCGGGTCAGGGCGTCGGAAGGATGATACCCCCCGTCGCTGTACCCGCTTACAATGCCCATGCCGTTGAGGACGGACACCGCCTCGGCCTCGTCGCCGCTCCCGATATCGCTGAAGGCTTTCGATCCCGGGACGAAGGAGCAGATGATGCCCAGGCAGATCCCCGCCGCCAGCAGCATGGTTAAAATTCGTCTTCTCATGGTTGTTTTTCCCCCCGTTGTAATCTGTCTGCTTTATTCCGCTCTGAGCGCTTCCACCGGCTGCAGGGCGGACGCCTTGACCGCGGGATAGAGGCCGAAGCCGATCCCGATGACAATGGAAAACAGGAACGCGCCGATGGTGACGAAAACGTTGGGAAACACAATCACGTCGTAAAATGCCTTGCCCAGAATCACGGACAGCGCATAGCCCAATACGATGCCGAGCAAGCCGCCCATGGCGCTCAGGATACCGGCCTCCACCAGAAACTGCAGGATAATATCGCCCGCGGGCGCGCCGATGGACTTTTTAATGCCGATCTCACGGGTACGCTCGCTCACTGTGACCAGCATGATGTTCATGATGCCAATGCCGCCCACCAGAAGGGCGATCCCGGCGACCCCGCCCAGCACCAGGCTGATGGAGGCCATCTGGTCGTTGCTCTCGGTCATGGCCGTATTGCCGTTTTCCACGGTGTATTCGCCGACCTCGCTGTCGATATTTTTTGCCAGAAAAGCCTTGACCGCCGTCATAACGCTCTGCACATTGCTGGACGAACCCACCTTGATGATATAGTCGGTGATGTAATTGTCCTGCAGCAGGACGCGGTCGAGGGAATAGGGCACCACGAGGGCGTCGTCCATGGAGCTTTCGGCGGTGCCGTCCTTTTCATAATAGATGCCAACCACCACAAAGGGCTCGCCGTTCACCATGAGGGTCTTGCCCAGGGGATCGGCATACTGAAACAGGCTCTCGGCCACGTAGGAGCCGATGACACACACCTGATTTCTGGTTTGAATATCAAAGGCGTTTAAATCCCGGCCCTTGCTGATGGTATAGTTGTTGCAGACGGAAAACTGATCGCCGCCCAGATAGATCGTGGTGGTGTCGATATTTTCGGTCCGGTACTTGATCGTGCCGGTGGTGCTGAGATCGGGCGTCACGCCCGTCACCATCCCGCTCAGGTCTTTGTTTCCGTATTGATACAGGGAATCGGTGATATCGGTGGCCCGGGTGGCGTCGTACCAGTTCAGGGAGACGGTCACCTTGTTGACGCCCAGCTTCTCGTAGTAGGCGGTCATGTCGGCGTTGTATCCGGACACCAGCGCCACCAGCACCAGGACGGAGGTCACGCCGATGATAATGCCCAGCATGGTGAGAAAGGAACGGACCTTCTTCTCCAGGATGGAGTCCATCGCCATTCGAAAGGCTGTCATTCGTACCCTCCTCCCACGGCTGCCTTAGGCAGCGGATTTCCCATCCCGCCGCTGTCTTCGATGACCTTCCCGTCCATCATGCGGATGATCCGCTTGGCCTGGGCCGCGATGCCGTTGTCGTGGGTGATGAGGATCACCGTGGTCCCCTCCTCGTTGAGCTGCCGCAGGATCTCCAGCACCTGCGCGCCCGTTCTGGAATCCAGCGCGCCCGTGGGCTCATCCGCCATGATGATGGGGGACCGGGTGGCGATGGCCCGGGCGATGGCCACGCGCTGCTGCTGGCCGCCGGACAGCTGGCTCGTGCGGTTGTCCGCCTTCGCGTCGATCTCCACCTTGCGCAGGGCTTCCATGGCGCGCTGGTACCGCTCCGCCGGCTTGACCCCCTGATAGGTCAGGGGCAGCGCCACGTTTTGCCAGACGTTGAACGAAGAGATCAGGTTGTATCCCTGAAAAATGAATCCGATGCGGCGGCTGCGGATCTCCGCCAGCTCCCGCTGGGTCCGCTTGCTGATGGGCAGGCCATCCAGATAATATTCGCCGCGGGAGGGGACGTCCAGGCACCCAAGGATATTCATCATGGTGGATTTGCCGGAGCCCGACTTGCCGATCACGGCCACGAATTCGCCCCGGTCGATGGTAAGGCTCACGCCGTCCAGGGCATTGACCTGGTTCTCACAGCCCTCTCCGTAGATTTTATAGACGTTATCCAGTTTAATCAGGCTCATATCGTCCCCCTTATCCCATCGGGCCGCCGCTCATATTTCCGCCGCCCATATTCCCGCCGCTTGGCGGGCCGAACTGCTGCTGGTTCTGCGGGGTAGCCGTTTCTTCCGCGTCGCTGGTGGTGTTGCCGTTGGAAGGCGCGGCCTGCTCATAGCGGAGGAAGACCGTCTCGCCGGCGTCCACGCCGGAAAGGATGCGGACGTACTCATTGTTGGAAACGCCGGTGGTCACGGGCACCGCGTAGAAGCCGTCCGGAATCTCCACGTCGTCTCCCAGGTCGATGGCGTCGTCCGGCCTGGAATCGGCCTGAACGAACAGGCAGGTGCCCTGGTCCGTGGTTTTCAGGGCCCCGATGGGAGCCAGGACGCCCTCATCTTCATCGCCCACCGTGATATAGTAGCTCACGTTGACGCCGGCGGACAGCGCGCCCGCCGAATCGATGGTCACGGTGATGGGGAAATACGCCACGCCGTTGGTATTGGTGGCCTCGTAGCTGATCTCGGAGACCGTGCCCTCGTACTTGGTATCGCTCTCGGTGCCGGAGGAAACGATGGTCACCGGCATATTCATGGTGATATCGTTGATATCCAGCTCATCGATGTTGATGGAAACCTCCATGGTGTCGAGGTTATACACGGCGATGGCCGCCTGTCCCTGCGTGGGGGTCTTGCCTACTTTCGCGTTGACGAAAATCACCTTGCCGTCGATCTCCGAACGCACCGTATATTTCGCGCGGTTGTCCTCCGCCTGGGTGATTCTGTCTTCATAGGATTGGAGGTTGCTTTCCGTGGAGGAGATATTGCGCTGGACGTTGCTCAGCTGGGTTTCATAGCTCGAGCCGTCGATGACGAACAGGGTCTCCCCGGCGGCGACCTTCTGATAATTCACCGCGTGGAAGTAAGTCAGGTCGCCCGCGGCCTGCGCGGTAATGGTCTTGCTCTGCGCGTATTCCAGCGACCCTTCCACGGCGGGGTAAATTTTATCGCCCGAGTTTGCCGTAAGGTATCCCGCCCCCGTCATCCCCGCGGTAAGGGAGCCCGGATTGTTCACCTCCATGGTCACGGCGAAGCACCGGGTGCCCTCTTCCGTCACCCGGTCCACCTTTTGGATATCGGTCACGGTGGCGTCCAGCGTCAGCATCTGGGAGGCGATGGAGAGTTTCCCCTTCATCCCTATGTAGATCTCGTTCTCATAGGCATAGCTGAAATATTGGGTCATCTTCATCACGCTGTCGTCCACCAGCACCGCCATGCTATCGCCGCTCTTCACCGTGTCGCCTTCCGCCACGTTCACGTTGAGCAGACGTCCGGCAAAGGGTGCCTTCACGGTCAGGTTGGAAATGGTTTCCTGCAGATCGGACAGATTGCCTTTGTATTCGTCCAGCTTCACATTGAGATCGGAAACGGACTCCTGATACTGGGCGATCTCGTCGTCGATCTCGGTATCGTCCTGCACATAGAGCAGATCGCCCGCCTTCACGGTATCACCGGCCGCCACATCCACCTCCAGGATATCCGCGTCGGAGGCGAAGGAGTAGGAAACGCTCTGCGCCGGCTCGGTCTGTCCGGTGCCCTGAAGGGTGGTGGCCAGGGAGCCCGTGGTGGTCACATCGGTTACAACCGTCTGTTCCTCTCCTTTGAAAAACAGAACGTACAGACCGACGCCTCCCGCAGCCAGCAGGATGCCCAAAACGATCAGCAGAATGATGGTTTTCTTTTTGAGTTTCCTGTGGGGACGGCGGAAAAACGGCGGCTTCTGAGTCGCGGTCACATCCTTGTCAGAATCGGTTTTCCTCTTTTTCCATGGCAAAACGAGCTGCATACGATCGACCTCCTATTGTCTTTCAGAGTATAGTCTACCAAGCTGAAATTAACCTTAACAGGAAGAGGCTGGAAATGTAAATTCTTTATGAATTTTCCCGGATGGATGGCTTGCGCGAAAGCGCCCCGGGGGAACCAGTTCCCCCGGGGCGCTTCAACGTATTTAAAAAAGGACGTCGGTCTGCCGCGGCGCGGTCAGCATTCAAATGTTTTTGCCAGCTCAAATTCCCGCTGGATCTCTGCGGACGGCTCCTTCGTCAGCAGCGAGACCACCAGAATGAAGAGGCAGGAGATCAGGAAGGCCGGCAGCAGCTCGTAGATCCCCCAGACGCCGCCCAGCGGACGCAGCGCCAGCTTCCACACGAACACGGCGATGCCGCCCGAGAGCATGCCCGCGACGGCTCCCTCCAAAGTGGTGCGCTTCCAGAAGAGCGAAAACAGCATGATCGGGCCGAAGGTCGCGCCGAATCCCGCCCACGCGAAGGAGACCACCTTGAAGATCACGCTCGTCTCATCCATCGCGATGACCATGCCGAGCGCCGATACGGCCAGCAGGGTGACGCGGGAAAAGTGCATGACCTGCTTTTCGGTCGCGTCCTTCTTCAGAAGGCCCTGGAAAATATTTTTGGAAAACGCGGAGGCGGCGATCAGCAGATAGGAGTCGGAGGAACTCATGGTCGCGGCCAGGATGCCCGCCATGACCGTTCCGGCGACCATAGGCGGCAGCAGGTTGGAGGACAGGATGATGAAAATGTTCTCCGCGGCGCCCGCCGTAAGCAGATCGGTCGGATACAGGGTCCTGCCGATGATGCCGATCATCACGGAGGCGATCATGGAGATCACCGCCCAGGTCATGGCGATCCGCCGCGATTTTTTGAGCTCATCCGCCCTGCGGATGGCCATGAAGCGCAGGAGGACCTGCGGCATTCCAAAATAGCCGAGCCCCCAGGAGAGGGTGGAGAGGATGGTCAGGAAGCCGTAGCTTCCGGGCTCGCCGAACAGCGCTTTGCCGTCCTGCACCTGCTGCACACCGTCCGCCACGACGGGCCGGGCGATCCCGAAGAACTCAAAAAAGCCCGGGATACTTTTGATGTGCTCCACGATCTGGGCCGAGCCGCCCGCAGCCATGACGGATACGCCGAGGACCACGACCAGGGCGAAGATCATCACGATGCCCTGCAGGAAATCGGAGGCGCTTTTCGCCAGGAAGCCGCCCAGAAAGGTATATACGATGACGAAGACCGCGCCCGTGACCATCATGCTGCGGTAGGAAAACCCGAACAGGGTGCTGAAAAGCTTGCCGCAGGTGACAAAGCAGCTCGCCGCGTAGACCGTGAAGAAAATCAGGATAAACAGCGCCGCCAGGGTCATCAGGATCTTCTTTTCGTCATGGAACCGGTTGCTGAAAAAATCCGGGATGGTAATGGCATTGCCCGATACCACCGAGTACCGGCGCAGCCGCTTTGAGACCATGAGCCAGTTGATATAAGTACCCGCGGCAAGGCCGATCACCGTCCAGGCGGCATCCGCCAGTCCGCACCAATAGGCTACGCCGGGCAGTCCCATCAGCAGCCATCCGCTCATATCGGAAGCCTCCGCACTCATCGCCGCGATCCAGGGGCCGAGGCTCCGGCCGCCGAGAAAAAAGTTGTCAGAATTTTCATTGGCCTGCTTTGCAAAAAACAGACCGATTCCGATCACGACTGCCATGTAAATGCACATCGCAAACAGAATCTGTAGGGTATCCCCGCTCATTCACGCACTCCTCCAATATCGGTTGCCCTTTCGGGCTTGCAAAAATAGACCTCAAAATCATATCAAAAAATTTATAAAATTTCAAATATTATCGCATGATTATCGAAAATTAATTGCAATATTCGGTGGAGACAACGTGCTGCCGTATGGCAGGCATGGAAAAAATAAATTTTCGAGCATCTATGCCGTACCATCGGTCTGGATAAAAAACCCCCCGGCCTGCGCCTTCCGCGCAGACCGGGGGTGTCCGTCCCGCATCTTTCGGGATACGGAGGTTTTTCGTCATGGCAGCTCGTACTGCTCCATCAGCCGCACCGCAAAGTCCAGGTAGCTTCCGCTGCGCCAGACCCGGAGCTTGATCCGGTCTCCCACGGCGTGCGTCCCCTTGATGCTGTTGAGCCCCTCCACGGTGGACACGGGAGTGCCGTCGGCCTCCACGATCACGTCGCCGTTCCGGAGACCCTGCGCCCAGGCGTCCGAGCGGGTATCCACCTCTTCCAGACGCAGGCCGGGCACGGCGCCGTACTCCGCCGCCGTCTCCTGGGTGAGGGCGCGGACGGTGATGCCGATGGTGGGCCGCCCGGAGACAGCGCCGGAGGCGATCAGGTCATCGACGATGCCCTTCGCGGTGGCGGTCGGGATGGCGAAGCCAAGCCCCTCGATAGACTCGTACCAGGAGCTCATTTTCAGGGTGGTGATCCCCACCACCTGTCCCCACTCGTTGATGAGGGCGCCGCCGGAATTGCCCGAATTGAGGGCGGCGGTGGTCTGGATGAGGGTCATGCTCCGGCCGTCGGTCTGCACCACCCGGTTGAGGGCGGAAATAATGCCGTCGGTCATGGTCCCCCGCAGCTCTTCTCCCAGGGGATTGCCGATGGCGAGCGCCGCGTCTCCGACCTGAAGGGTCGAGGAGTCGCCGAACTCCGCGGGCGTGAGCCCGGATGCGTCGATCTTCAGCACGGCGAGATCACTTTCGGCATCCTGGCCGACCAGCTTGGCGTTGTAGAGGGTGCCGTCCTGCGTGGAGATTTCCACCCGGTAGCAGCCCTCGATCACGTGCGCGTTGGTGAGCACATAGCCGTCCTGTGAGATCACGATGCCGGTGCCCTGCAGGACGCCCTGGCTGCCCGTCGCATTGATAAAGACGATGGACGGGATGTTTTTCTCATAAATCTGCTGGTAGGTAAGCCGGCCGGTCCCGGGCAGGGAACGGATGGAAAGCACCGTGCCGTCTCCCGTGGGCGCCCGCTCGATAGCGGTGCCGGAAAGGGAGGTGCCGCCGGAAACGTCGGGGGCGGGAAACAGATCGCCGTTCGGCATCCGAAAGCCGTGTCCGAGGCTGAGATAGACCACCAGCGTGATGGCCGCCGAGATCAGGATCAAAAACAGCACGAACCAGAAAACCGGCCGCCGCTTTCTCCGCCGCACGGTTTGGACGGGGATGGGCCGATATTCGTACGGATGCTCGGACTCGTCGTAAAAATAACTATGCATTTCTGCCTCCTGTCAGGCCCGGGTCAAGGTAAAGACGAACTCGGTCACACCGTCCTGGCTGGTGACGGTGATATTCTCCTTATGGTTGTTGAGAATGGTCTTGACGATATACAGCCCCAGTCCCACGCCCTCCCTGTCCTCGCTGCGCGAGGAATCGGTCTTGTGGAACCGGTCGAAGATCAGGTCGAGCTGGTCGGGGGGGATGGTCTCGCCGTGGTTGCGCACCGAAACGTAGGCCTTGTCCCCCTTCGTGGTGATCGCGACGCCCAGCGTCGTGTCCCTGGCGGAAAACTTGATGGCGTTATCCAGCAGGTTGTAGCACACCTGGGTGATGGCGTCCGGGTCGCCCCAGACCACCACGGGCGTTTCGGGGAGATTGGCGTCCACGTCCAGCCCGCGGTCGGTGATCTTGTTCTCCAGGCTCACGAGCACCCGAAGCATGACCTCGCTCACGTCGAACTGCTCCTGCGCGACCGTGTTCTCCGCCGCCTGCAGGCGGGACAGATCCATCATCCGGC
>CAZVHV010000052.1:0-9328 GCA_964627025.1 uncultured Oscillospiraceae bacterium
GCCCGCGGTCAGGTGCCGGCCGCGGGCGCAGGTTGCCAGCAGACTGTCCAGCCCGCTCCGCGCCCCGGCCAGGGCGTCGATGATGTCGGCCGCCCGAAAGGGATCGATATCCTCGTCCGGATAATCCAAAACGGCGTGAAAGTGCGCCATCACATCCAGCAGGCCGCTGTAGATGCCCTCCACCCGCTCGGAAAGCGCGCCGCCGAGCTGTCCGGCGGCATTGTAGACGGCGGCGGGCGTCTCGGCGTGGATCAGGTCGATCACCGCCTCGGACTGCGCCAGATCCAGCTTGCCGTTGAGGAACGCGCGTTTGGTGAATTCTCCCGGCAGCGCCTGCCGCGCGCCCGCCGCGAACAGCGCCTGCAGCGCCAGGGTCAGCACCATGGGGGAGCCGTGGCAGTGCAGCTCGGCGGTGTCCTCTCCGGTGTAGCTGTGCGGCGCGCGGCTGACCGTGGCGAGGGCCGTGTCGATCCGGTTCCCCTCCCGGTCATGCACCGCGCCGTAGATCAGCCGCCTGTCCCCGCACGCGGACAGCGCCCGCCCGGCGCGCGGCGCGAATACCGCTTCGGCCGCGGCGATCGCCCCCTCGCCCGAAAGGCGCAGGATCCCTACGCCGCCGGGCGCGAGAGGGGTGGATATCGCGGCTATCAGGTCTTTCAACTCTTTTCACCTCTGTGACTGCAAGCATGAATTTTTGTATAGTATGCCGGCAAGATCGGCCTTGACAGTCCCCGGCGCATACCGCGGGCCGCCGGGCACCGTGCCCCCGTATTCTGTGCGCATTTGTGCAAAACCATGTGGATAATGTGGAAAACCGCTGCAAACACAAGATTTATCCCCGGCCTGTTTTTCCCGCCGCGCCGCTGTGCCCCTGGGTATTTCCGGATAATCCCGCATGGTCATAACGACGACTGAATGTGCTGTTTTTTGACAAAAACACCGCCCCGCTCCGCGAAGGCTCGGGGCGGCTGCAGGAAATAATTCGCGTTTACATCTTCTGCCTGAGACGCTCGCTGATGACCTGAGCCACCTTGACGCCCGAGGCGCCGGCCTGCGCCAGTCCGCGGGTAATGCCCGCGCCGTCGCCGATGGCAAAGAGCCCGGGCAGGCGGGTCTCCAGCTCGTTGGAAAGCTCCAGCCGCGAGGAATAGAACTTCACCTCGGCGCCATAGAGCAGCGTATCGTAATTGGCGGTGCCGGGCGCCAGCTTGTCCAGGGCATAGATCATCTCGATGATGTCGTCCAGCTGCCGTTTGGGCAGTGCCAGCGAGAGGTCGCCGGGCACCGCGGCGGTCAGCGTGGGATGGACCGTGGATTTGGACATGCGGTGCTCGTTGGTCCGCATCCCCTTGACCAGGTCGCCGAAGCGCTGCACCAGCACGCCGCCGGCCAGCATGTTGGACAGGGAGGCGATGTGCTTGCCGTAGCGGTAGGGCTGGTCGAAGGGCTGGGTGAACCGGTTGGACACCAGCAGGGCAAAGTTGGTGTTCCCGCTTTGCAGGGACGGGTCGGAGTAGCTGTGTCCATTGACGGTGTTGATGCCCTCCACATTTTCGGTCACCACATGGCCATAGGGATTCATGCAGAAGGTCCGCACCTCGTCGCCGTACTGCTTGGTGCGGTACACCAGCTTGGACTCATAGACCACATCGGTGATGTGCTCGAACACGATGGCGGGCAGCTCCACCCGCACGCCGATGTCGACCTGATTGTTGATGAGCGGAATCCCGAGGTGCTTGCACTGTTCGGAAAACCATTCGGCGCCGGAACGCCCGGGCGCGACGATGAGCCAGCGGCAGAGCACCCGGTCCCCCCCGGCGGTGTCCAGACTGTAGCCCGGCGGCGCCACATGGATGGCGCTAACGGCAGTCTGGAACCGGAACTCGACGACGCGCTTCAGCTCCTCGTAAATGCTCTGCAAAATCCGCAGATTGTTTTCGGTGCCCAGGTGCTTCACCTTGGCCTGCAGCAGGTGCAGGTCAAATTCCAGCGCCCGTTTCTCCAGCGCGCGGGCGGCCGGGGTGTCGGTGGAATACACCTGATCGGTGGCGCCGTGCTCCATGTTGATGGAGTCCACATAGTTGATGAGCTCCATCACTTCCTGGGGCGGCATAAAGTCGGTGAGCCAGCCGCCGAACGCGGTGGTGAAGTTGTATTTGCCGTCGGAAAACGCGCCGGCTCCGCCGAAGCCGCACATGGTGTCACAGATCGCGCAGTCGATGCACCGCGTCACTTTACCCGCCACGATAGGACATCTGCGGCTGTAAATATCCCGCCCCTGCTCCAGGATCAGCACCTTCAGCCCGGGGTTCTGACGCATCAGCTCACAGGCGGCAAAAATGCCGGACTCGCCGCAGCCGATGATGGCTACGTCATAGCTTGTGTCCATGTGTGATCTCTCACTTTTCATCATATTTGGGGCGCGTATCATCCCTTATTATCATATCATGTATGTCAAGGTTGCGGGGCCGCGGACGCGGAAAAGGAAACAGGGTGCCGCGCCGTCCAAGCGGTGCGGTACCCTGTTTTTTTCTATGATGTAACGGAAAAAGGAGACGCCTTACAGCGGCAGGAGGGTCTTGCCGTACTCGGTGTTCACGATCTGAGCCACGCTGGTGTAGAACGCAGAAGCGCCGCAGAAGATGCCTTCCCAGCCTGCGATCGTCTTGATGACGTGCATGCCCGTAAAATCACCGAGCGCCAGCAGGAAAAACAAACCGGCAGCGGAGGAAAATACGACCTGCAGCGCCTTGTTGTGGTTGCGTGTGCCGAGGTACATGCAGAAGGTGAAGATGCCCCACAGCAGCAGATAGAAGCTCATGCCGAGCGCATCGGCCGGTTCGACCGAAGGGCCGAACGGATGAAGGATGATCGCGACAAGCGACCACCAGAAGAATCCGTAGGCTGTAAACGCGGTTGCTCCAAAGGTGTTGTTTCTCTTGAATTCCATGAGTCCAGCGATGATCTGCGCCGCTCCGCCGAGGGCAAGGCCCATGGCAAGGATGACGCCGGAAAGGGGGATGATGCCGGCATTGTGCAGGTTGAGGAGAATCGTGGTCATCCCAAAGCCCAAAAGGCCGAGGGGTGCGGGGTTCGCAATCTCCAGGGTCGGTTTCTCTGTCGCCATAGTATCCTCCAATATAAAAAGATGAGTTATGATATCATATAACATGCGGGTTTGCAACGATGATCTGCAGAAATCCATATAGAAAATTTGGACCCGCCCAAAGGCGGGTCCAAATAGGAAAAACCAGGATGTACAGCTCAGTCCGAAGCGCTTACTTCTCCGCTGTCCTCGGATATTTGATCGCGGCGTGGGCCGCGGCCAGACGGGCGATGGGCACGCGGAAGGGGGAGCAGGAGACATAATCCAGGCCCACCTTGTGGAAGAACTCGATGGACGCGGGGTCTCCGCCATGCTCGCCGCAGACGCCGAGATGGATGTCCGGTCTGGTCTCGCGGCCCAGCTTCACGGCGAACTCCATCAGGCGGCCGGTGCCGAGGATATCAAAATGCTCGAAGGGGTCGGACTCGAAGATCTTCTTGTCCAGATAGAGGGGAAGGAACTTGCCCGCGTCGTCGCGCGACAGGCCGTAGCTCATCTGGGTCAGGTCGTTGGTGCCGAAGGAGAAGAACTCGGCCTCTTCCGCGATGCGGTCGGCGGAAACGGCGGCGCGGGGCAGCTCGATCATGGTGCCGATCAGGTACTTGAGCTTCACGCCGGTCCGGGCAATGATCGCCTCGGCGGTGTCGGTGATCAGCTTGCGCACGAAGTTCAGCTCGCCGCCGGAGGCGACCAGGGGGACCATGATCTCCGGGATGACCTCATGTCCGGTCTCCTTCTGCACGTTGATGGCGGCCTCGATAATGGCCTGCGCCTGCATCTCGCCGATCTCAGGATAGCAGATGGGCAGGCGGCAGCCGCGCAGGCCCATCATGGGGTTGAGCTCATGGAGCTCGCTGACCGTGGTCTTCAGCTCCTCAAAGGTGATGCCCATGTCCTTTGCCAGCTCCCGGATGTCCTCGTCCTCGGTGGGCAGGAACTCATGGAGCGGAGGATCGAGCAGGCGGATGGTAACGGGCTTGTCGAGCATGGCCTTGAAAATGCCCTCAAAGTCTTCCCGCTGCATGGGCAGCAGCTTGGCCAGCGCGCGGCGGCGCTGTTCCTCGGTGCGCGAAATGATCATCTCGCGCACGGCGGGAATGCGGTCCACCTCAAAGAACATATGCTCGGTACGGGTCAGGCCAATGCCCTCTGCGCCGAACTTGACGGCGGTCGCGGCATCCGGAGGCGTGTCGGCGTTGGCGCGGACGTGGAGCACGCGCACTTCGTCCGCCCACTGCATCACCGTGGCGAACTCACCGGTCACTTCGGCCTCCACGCGGGTGATCTCACCGATGTAGACATTGCCGGTCACGCCGTCGATGGACATCATCTCTCCCTGATTCACGCGGTGCCCGCCGATCTCAAGGTAGCCTTCCTTCTCGCGGATGTGCAGCGCGCCGCATCCGGCCACGCAGCAGGTGCCCATGCCGCGGGCGACCACGGCGGCGTGGGAGGTGCGGCCGCCGCGGGCGGTGAGGATGCCCTGCGCGGCGCTCATACCCTCGATATCCTCCGGCGAGGTCTCGGTGCGCACCAGCAGCACCGGGCCCTTCGCGGCAGCCTCTTTCGCCTCGTCGGCGGTGAAGTAGAC
The DNA here is from genome assembly GCA_964627025.1 of uncultured Oscillospiraceae bacterium. Taxonomy (GTDB): domain Bacteria; phylum Bacillota; class Clostridia; order Oscillospirales; family Oscillospiraceae; genus JAEWRY01. Next base: position 4,698 of record CAZVHV010000052.1, read on the forward strand.
GGCGCCGCAGGCCGCGCCGGGAGAGGCCGGCAGGCCGGAAGCCACAGGCGCGGCGGCCTTGAGGGCCTCCTCGTCGAAGCGGGGGTGGAGCAGGGTGTCGAGCTGCTTGGCTTCGATCTTCAGCAGGGCCTCTTCGCGGGTGCACAGGCCCTCGTTGACCAGGGCCACGGCGATCTTCAGCGCCGCCTGGGCGGTGCGCTTGCCGTTTCTGGTCTGGAGCATATAGAGCTTGCCGCGCTCGATGGTGAACTCCATGTCCTGCATGTCCTTGTAGTGGTTCTCCAGCCGGTTCGCGATCTCCTTGAACTGGCTGTAGACCTCGGGCATCACATCGGCCATCTGGTCGATGGTCTGGGGGGTGCGGATGCCGGCCACCACGTCCTCGCCCTGCGCGTTCATGAGGAATTCCCCGTACAGCTTGCGCTCGCCGGTGGCCGGGTCGCGGGTAAAGGCCACGCCCGTACCGGAGTCGTTGCCCATGTTGCCGAAGACCATGGACTGGACGTTGACGGCGGTGCCCCAGGTGTAGGGGATGTTGTTCAGGCGGCGGTAGGTGTTGGCGCGCGGGTTATCCCAGGAGCGGAACACCGCCTTGATCGCCTCCATAAGCTGCTCCTTCGGGTCGGAGGGGAAGTCGCGGCCCATGCGCTCTTTATAATAGCCTTTGAACTGGCCCACGAGCTCCCGGAGATCCTCGGCGGTAAGCTCGGAGTCCATCTGAACGCCGCGCTTTTTCTTCATGGCGGTCAGATATTCCTCGAAGTCGTCCTTGGGCAGCTCCATGACGACGTCGGAAAACATCTGGATGAACCGGCGGTAAGCGTCGTACACAAAGCGGGGATTCTCGGTGAGCTTTACCAGCTCCTCGGCCACATCGTTGTTGATGCCGAGATTCAGGATGGTATCCATCATGCCGGGCATGGAGACGCGGGCGCCCGAACGGACGGAGACCAGAAGCGGATTCTTGGGATCGCCGAATTTTTTGCCCGAGGTCCGCTCCATTTCGGCAAGGCTCCGGAGTATCTCCTCTTGTATTTCAGGGGCGATGGCCCGGTTGTCCTTATAATAGCGGGTGCATGCCTCGGTGGTCACGGTGAAACCAGTTGGGACCGGCATTCCCAGATTCGTCATCTCCGCCAGATTGGCGCCCTTGCCGCCCAGCAGCTCACGCATGCCGCCATTTCCCTCGGCAAACAGATATACATACTTACGTTCCTTCGCCGCCATAGTTAGTCCTCCCTTTGTTGTGACATTCGCCGCTAAAGAAGATTAGCAGATTATCTTTCCATATTATACATTCCTGCACAAATGAATGCAAGAAATTATCGCGGGAATTTATCATTTATGCTATGATGGAGCTATCAGCGGAAGGGAGTGTGCTTATGTCTGTCTTTCATGTCAACGGCAGGTCTGTGACGGCCGAGCGCGACCAGACGCTTCTCGTTTTTCTCCGGGAAACGCTGGGGCTCACCTCGGTGAAAAACGGCTGCGCCGAGGGAGTCTGCGGCGCCTGCACCGTGCTGGTGGACGGCAGGCCCGAGCGCGCCTGCGTGCTGCGCACCGACAGGCTGGACGGGAAACACATCCTCACCTGCGAGGGGCTCAGCGCGCGCGAGGCGGCGGTGTACGGCTGGGCCTTCGCCGCGGCGGGCGCGGTGCAGTGCGGCTTCTGCACGCCCGGCATGGTGATGGCCGCCAAGGGCCTGCTGGACGAACACCCGGCGCCCGGGCGGGCGGAGATCAAAAAAGCGCTGCGCCGAAACCTCTGCCGCTGCACGGGATACCGTAAAATCCTCGACGCCGTCCTTCTGGCGGCCGAACTCCTGCGGACGAACGCGCCGGTTCCGGCTCCGGTCTTTACCGGCCAGCTCGGCGAGAGCCTCACGCGGGTGGACGCCGCCGCAAAAGCGCTCGGCGCCGCCCAGTATGTGGACGACATGCGGCTGGACGGCATGGTGTACGGCTCGGCGGTGCGCGCGGCCTATCCCCGGGCGCGGGTCCTGTCGGTCGACACGGCGGCGGCCCGGGCGCTGCCCGGCGTCCTGCTCGCCCTCACCGCAGACGACGTGCCGGGCGAAAAAATCATCGGGCACTTAAAGCGCGACTGGCCCGTTCTCATCCCCGTGGGCGGGATCACCCATACCCCGGGGGACGCCGTCGTCCTCCTCGCCGCCGAGACCCGCGAAACGCTGGAGGCGGCCAAAAAGCTGGTCTCCATCGAATACGAACCGCTGCCCGCCGTCTTTTCGCCGGCCGAGGCGCTTTTGCCCGGCGCGCCCCCGGTCCACGAGGGGGGCAATCTGATGTCCGAGGAGCATCTGCTGCGCGGAGACCCGGACGCGAAGATCGCCGCCTCCAGATATGTGGTGACCCACCACTACTCCACCCCCTCCACCGAGCACGCCTTTCTGGAGCCCGAGTGCGCGGTGGCCCGGAAGGAACCCGACGGCAGCGTCACCCTATGGTCTTCCGACCAGGGGGTCTACCAGGCCCGCCGCGAGTGCGCCGAGTTGCTGGGCCTTCCGCAGGAGCGGGTGCGGGTCCGCGCCAAAATGGTGGGGGGCGCGTTCGGCGGCAAGGAGGACATGAGCGTGCAGCACCACGCCGCCCTGCTGGCATGGTATCTGGACGTGCCGGTGAAGGTGGCCCTCACCCGCCAGGAATCCATCCTCGTCCACCCCAAGCGCCACGCCATGGAGATGGACGTCACCACCGCCTGCGATGAAACCGGCAGGCTCACCGCCATGAAGGCGGTCATCCTGGCCGACACCGGCGCCTACGCCTCGCTGGGCGGGCCGGTGCTCCAGCGGGCGTGCACCCACGCGGCCGGCCCTTACAACTATCAGGACATCGACGTGCTGGGCCGCGCGGTCTACACCAACAATCCGCCCGCCGGCGCCTTCCGCGGCTTCGGCGTGCCTCAGACCTGCTTTGCCATCGAATGCAACCTCAACGAGCTGGCCGGGCTGGCCGGGATCTCCCCGTGGGAGATCCGCTGGCGCAACGCCATCCGCCCCGGGCAGATTCTGCCCAACGGGCAGATCGCGGGGGAAGACACGGCCCTGGCCGAGACGCTGGAGGCGGTGAAGCCCTACTTCGACGCCAATCCCAAAGCGGGCCTCGCCTGCGCCTTCAAAAACACCGGACTCGGCATGGGCATCCCCGACACCGGGCGCTGCGCGCTGGCGGTGGAGGGCGGAAAGGTCCACGTCCGCACCTCCGCGGCCTGCATGGGGCAGGGCGTCGGCACGGTCTGCGTACAGTTCGTCTGCGAGACCACGGGCCTTCCGCCCGACGCGGTGGTCTGGGACGCGCCGGACACCGCCCTCACCCCCGACTCCGGCAACAGCACCGCCTCGCGGCAGTCCCTGTTCACCGGCGAAGCCACGCGCCGGGCGGCGCTCGGCCTGAAAGAGGCACTGGAAGGGCGGGCGCTGGAGGCACTGGAGGGGCGCTCCTTCTGCGGCGAGTATACCGGCGTTACCGACCATCTGGGCGCCGACAAACCGAATCCCGTCAGCCACGTCGCCTACAGCTACGCCACCCATCTGGCCGAGCTGGACGAGAACGGGCGGGTCGCCCGCGTGATCGCCGCCCACGACGTAGGTCAGGTCGTCAACCGCAAGGCCGTCGAGGGGCAGGTGGAGGGCGGCGTGGTGATGAGCCTCGGCTGGGCGCTCACCGAACATTTTCCGCTGTCGGAGGGCAGGCCCACCGCCAGACTGGGCACGCTCGGCCTCTTCCGCGCCGACGAAGCGCCCGAGGTGGAGGCCATTTTTGTCAGCCGCAGCCCCGGCGGACCGGCCTGCGGGGTCAAGGGGATCGGCGAGATCTCCTCCATCCCCACCGCCCCGGCGGTGCAGCTGGCCTATTATCAGCGGGACGGGCGGTTCCGCACCGCCCTGCCGCTGGAGGGCACGCCGTATCGACCATAAAAAGGGCCGCGGGCGACTGCCTGTCGCCCGCGGCCTCCTGTTCAGTATTCCACGCCCTCCCGGGCGGGCACCCCCCGGTCATAGGGGTGCTTCACCTTCCGCATCTCGGTGATATAGTCGGCCCGGTCGAGCAGGGCCTGCGCGGGGTCGCGGCCGGTCATCACCACCTCGGCCCCCTCGGGGCGGCCGTCCAGAAGGGCGGTGACCTCCTCCAGCGGGAGCAGCCCGGTCGTGATCGCGGCGCACACCTCGTCCAGCACCAGCAGATCGCAGCCGGGCATCCGCCCGGCCGCCGCCCGCAGGATGGCCTGCATCTGCGCCGCTGCCTCGGCTTTTTCCCCGGGCGTCATGGCGAAGACAAATTTCAGCTTTTCCGGGACGGGAAGCAGGGTCACGTTGGAAAAGCGCCGGAAGGCCATGCGCTCCCCGCTCTCCCCGCTTTTCAAAAACTGCGCGATGACCACCCGTTTCCCATGGCCCGCCGCGCGCAGGGCGAGCCCCATGGCGCAGGTGGTCTTGCCCTTGCCGTCGCCCACATAAAGATGTACCACAGCTTCTCCCCTCCGGTCGGATGCAGATATCGGAAAAGCGCCCCCGCATACCGCGGGGGCGCTGTTTACGCAAGCTAAATATTCCACCGCACAGCGGAAAAGACCCAAGTCGTACTCGCCGGGCACGTTGCGGTAGAGGGCGCTG
>CAZVHV010000053.1:0-9273 GCA_964627025.1 uncultured Oscillospiraceae bacterium
CCCCAAACAAACCCCCCCACCCCCCCCCCGCCCCCCCCACCCCCCCCCCCCCCCCGCCCCTTCTGTTCTGCCCCGGTCGGGCAGAGGGGACTCACTGATCGCGCAAAAAGATCTGGATCAGCTCTTCGTCGAGTTTCAGCAGGCGGCAGACCTGCAGCGCGTCCCGCGGGCACGGCGCGTCGGGCGCGGCGGGCAGGAGGTGGTAGTCCATCATCTCGGAGAGGCTCCCGAGCAGATCCTCCCCCGTGAAGCAGGTCTCCTCCCCCACATCGGAGAGACCGGCCACGCGGTAATGGGCGCCCGCGGCGTCGGCGACCCCGTCGTAATGGGTGGTAAGCACCGCCACGCAGTTGAGGCACTGCAGATATTCGGTCAGCGCCCGGGCCAGCGCGCCTCCCTCCTTGGGACTGGCGCCGCGCGCGAATTCATCGACCGCCAGGAAGAAGAAGCGCCCGCGTCCGCGCTCCAGCACCTCGCCGACCGCCTGCGCCTCCGCGCCGAACGAGACCAGCCCCTGCTCCAGCGACCGGTCGTCGGTCCAGACAAGCGCGACCTCGTCGAACAGCGGCGCGGAAAACGCGCCCGCAAAAACAAAAAATCCCGTCTGCATCAGCAGGATATTCAGCGTGATGGTCTTGAGGGCCACGCTTTTGCCGCCCATGTTGGCGCCGGTGATCACGGTGGCCCCTCTGGCAAGGCGGATGGAGATCGGGGTAAAGTCGCGCTCCCGCTCCGCCAGCGAGGCGGCCACGGCGGGATGGACCATATCCTCCCCGGTCAGATCGGCCTGGCCGGCGATCTCCGGCTTCACGCAGTGGTAGCTCCGGGCAAGCCGCGCCTTGGCAAGGGTCAGGTCCATGCGGCCGATGGCGTCCATGTCGGCCCGCAGCTCCTCCTGCCGCTCCAGGATGGCATCGGTCAGCTTCCGGCGCACCGTCAGCGCCCGCTCATCCGCCTCGTCGCGTTCGGAGGTGAGGATGGCGGGGTCGTACTCGGCCGGGGAAAAATTGGGCAGGCGGCGGCCGGCCGGGTCGAGGATCTCCAGCAAAGGCCTGGCCTTGTAAAACGCGATGCCGGCAAAGGGCTGCAGCGGGGCGCAGGCCCCCTCCAGCCGTTCGAGGGTGATCAGAAAGTGCTTGACCTCGAAGAGCTCCACCTCGTCCATGGGCGCGCCGCCGGGCCGCTCGAGCGAGCCGCCGATATCCCGGAACGCCTTGAGGCCCTGCGAGAGGGCTCCCATTTCCTTGCTCTGCGCCTCATACATGGCGCAGGCCTGCGCCACGCGGTCCAGCTCCTCCTCGAGCGCATATTTCTCCGCCGGGCCGTACCATTTCGGCGATTTGGCCAGGGCGCGGCCGAAGGGCGTGATCAGGGACAGGCAGTCCATCACCCATCCGTATCCGGAATCTTCCCTGAGTTTTGTGGTCAGTTTCATAAGCGTACACTCCTTCCCATCCACAGCAGGCAGAGGGCTGTGATCTGCGGGCTGTCCCCGCAAGCTCCGCCATATTCTTCCGTATCTTTTATTATTATAGGAGCAGAAGGCCCCTTTTGTCAATGAAACGGCTTCGTGTCAAACGCTGAAATCGTATTGCGTTTTGTGTGGAAATACGGTAATATGGTAACATTCTGCCACAAGGAGACGATACACGGATGATTGCACTGAATCTATCCCTCCAGTTGGTTCTGATGATCGGGATCGGACTGCTTCTCCGCCGCACCGGTGTCGTCCGCGGCGATTTCGACGCCCAGCTGGCCGCCTTTATCCTGGATCTGGCTCTCCCCTGCCAGATCATCCGCTCGCTGAACGTCCCCTACTCCCCCAATACCCTGAAAAACTGTTTCCTGCTCATGGTCTTCTCGCTGGGCGTCCTCGCCGTCCAGATCTCGCTGGGGCATCTCTGCTTCCTGCTGATGGGGAAAACGGGCAGCGGCCGCATTCTGCGGTTCGGCCTGTCCTTTACCAACTTCACGTTTGTCGGCATGCCGGTGGTGGAAGCCCTCTACGGACAGCAGGGCCTGTTCTACTTTGTGGTCTTCCTCGTGCCCATGCGCATGATCTATTACAGCGCCGCCAAGCCCCTGCTCTCGCCCCCCGGCCTGCCGCTTGAGCGTCGGGGGTTCTGGCAGACGGTGCGCGGCCTCTTTCCTCCCCCGGTGACCTCGGTGATCATCGGCCTGGCCCTCTATCTCGCGCAGTTCCAGCTGCCCGGGATCCTCTCCAATGTCATCACCAGCATCGGCTCCACCTCCTCGCCCCTCGGCATGATCCTCAGCGGGATCATCCTGGGTCGGTACGATTTCCGCCATCTGCTGAACGTCCGGTATCTGCGTCTGCCGCTGCTGCGCAATCTGGCCATGCCCGCCCTGTTCTTCGCGCTGTCCAGAGTGCTGCCCATCGACCGCGAGCTGTCCAACATCATCGTGATTTTTTCCGCCCTGCCGGTCGCCTCGCTCCTCTCCGCGTATACCCTTCAGTATGATCCGGACCCGCAGGTTCAATTCGAGAGCGCGGGCAGCGTCCTCTCCTCCACCCTGTTCTCCGCCGTCACCATCCCCCTGTGGGCACAGCTTTTGTCGCTGTGACGCCGGTCTGGGCATCAAAAAAAGGCGCCGGAGCCATCCTGCGCCTTTTTTGCCGCTATTCCTCCAAAAGCCGTGCCGCAATGGCATCGCCTTCCGCATAGACCGATTTCAGATCCACATGGGGACGATAGAGTTTCTCCAGCTCATCCTGCGCCGTCTTGGCCTCGCGCAGCGACTGCACCGCCTCCTCCACCAGGGCGGCGGAGACTTTTTTGGAAAAACGCAGGCGCGGCTTGCTCCGCTGAAAGAGCTCGCTGTCGGCCATCGCGTCGATCCGGATGCGGCGGGCGGGGTGCCTCCCATAAGGCAGAGCGGGGGACGACGTGACAAAAGCCAGAGAAAGGCCGGGCACGAGCAGGTGCTCCAGCCGGCCGGGCGCCATGGGCGAAAGGCACGCCACCGCCTCATACCCGGCGGCCAGGATCCCCGTCAGCAGATGGGTGAGCATCCCATGCGCGATCCCGTAACTGTCCGCCAGCTCATAGACCCGCCCGCACAGCGCACCGACCGTGTCGAACCAGCAGACCGGTCCGTCATGGGTGACCGCGCTCAGAAAACGCCGGCGCACCGCGCCGGGAAGCGGCCGCTTTTCCTTCCCCTTCAATTCACGCGCGAGGATCCCCTTCGCCCGCTTGGCGAGGCGCTCCTCCAGCGCGGGCGTGACAAGGATCGCGCGCATGTCCTCCTCGATCTCCGCCGCCGCGCTCAGGCATCGGTAGGCCCGGCTGTAGCAGCCCCTGCAGCCGTCGATGCGCGCCATGATCTCCCGGCGCAGCGGCATCAGTTCCTTTGTGTCGTAATACTGCTCCAGATTTATGTAATGCTCTACGATCCCCGGATACCGCGGCTCGACGACATGAGGCGAAGACCCATCGACAACGGCAGCCTGCTTTGCCGGAATGAGCACGGCGTCGATCGCATCGAGGTCACCGGCACAGGTTATGTACTCCACCGACAGACCGGCGGCCTCCATGCGTTCCGCAGTTCTTTGCATCAGGGTGGATTTTCCGCAGCCCGCACCGCCCTTCAGGATGTAGACAGACTTTGCCTGCTCCGGGTCTATGAGCTGGTCGTACAGAGAATGGAACCCGCCCGGAGAATTTGCGCCCAAAAAATATCGAACCTGTGGTTCTGTTGTCATATCCGACCCTCCAGCACGAAAACTGAAAGAGAGGTCCGTGTTCGGCTCTCCTCAATTCAAATTATGCCGGGGGAATTCGGAGCGTGCCAGGATATTATCCTCTTACAGCCAGTCGGAAAGGACATCGGCCAGCGTGCAGGGGGTAACCGCGTTCCGGATCAGCAGCTCCATCAGGCTGTCGATCCGGGAAACACTGGGGGTAATGTTGGGCACCAGCGCCACCTCCTTACCGTTTTGCCCCCGGATAATCACGCCATAGCTCTCGCAGGAAAATCCGCCCTTTAAATCCATTTCGTCGATCAGGACAGAGTAATCGTATCGTCGTGTGACCCCGTCCTCTCCTGTGGTCTCACAGGTATTCACGTAAAGTTCTCTCATCATACTCCCCCTCCTTTTTTTCCTTCTTTCCGCCACTTATGTTATCAAAGAATCCCCATCGTGAAAAGAAGAACCGTCCGACCGCTTTCGACATTTTGATAGCGAAAACGGTGATATTCTGTCGAATACCACCGTTTTTGTCACCTGTTATAACAGCTCTCCCAGCTTATTTTCAAAATTGACACCATCCAGCCCGGGTGTTCCCAGGCGCAGCGTATACGCGGTGCAGACCCGGACAAAGGCCGCCGCGCGGGCCGCCGCGCAGGCCAGGCTCTCCCCGCGCAGGATCGCCCCCAGCACCACCGCGGCAAACAGATCGCCGGTGCCGAAAAATGTTCCGGGCTGCTCCTCTTCCATGGAAAAGGTGACCGCCCCGCTTTCGCGGCAGAAGGTTGCCGCCCCCACCTGCCCCGGCGCGAGACTCGCGCCGGTGAGGATGACCGAGCGCCGTCCGCCGCGCGAGAGCCGGCTGAGCCACTCCCGGAATCCCCTCTCCTCCCGCGGCGCGTCCGCAGGATCCTCTCCCAGCAGAATGGCCGCCTCGGTGAGGTTGGGCGTGATCAGGTCGGCCCCGTCCGCCAGCTCGCCCATCCGGCGGCACATTTCTGCCGTATAGGTGCGGTACATCTTTCCGTGATCGCCCATCACCGGGTCCACCAGCACCAGCGTGTCCTTCCCGCGGAGAGAGGCGATGCCTGCGCGCAGGAGGGCGATCTGCTCCGCCGACCCTAAAAATCCGCTGTATACCGCCTCGAACCCCACCTTCAGCTCGGTCCAGTGTCGGATCGTCCGGGCCATGGTGTCGGTCATGTCGCAGAAGGCCGCCTGTCCGGAGGCGGGAAAGGCGGTATGCGCCGAGAGATAAGCCGTCTGCAGTGGGCAGCACTGGACGCCCATGACGGATAAAACGGGAAGGATGACGGTGAGGGAGCACCGTCCGAGGCCGGACATGTCGTGTACCGCCGCCACCCGGGGAGTCTGGTTCATTGATGCGACCATTCCTTTCTTTGCGGCAGCGGATATGAAGGGCGCCGCGCCTGCGCTTGCAATGTTTTTTCATTATACCGGCTTTGCGCCGAGAGCGCAATTGACATTTTTCACCCCGAATGCTAAAATGAACTGGCATGTGCAGGTATGGCGGTTTGGAAATGAATACCATGCTCTGCGTTCCTCCCATTCAAGCCGGCAGCAGCATAACAGAACGCCGTGTCCCTGCACCTTTCAACATGCGGATGTGATGGAATTGGTAGACATGCAAGATTTAGGTTCTTGTGTCGCAAGACGTGTGGGTTCGAGTCCCTTCATCCGCACCATAAGAGGGCTTGGCCATTCATGGGATGGTCAGGCCTTTTTCGTTCCTCCCTGGAAGAGACAGACACACGGCCGGAGCGGAAGGGGGTGCAGATCCGCGGAGGGGATGGAGTCCCTTCCCGACAGAACTGCGCAAATAAAACGGTATCCGATTACAGAAAATAATGGGAAGGAACAACCGACATGGCGATTTTCTTTGTAATCCTCAGCCTGCTTCTGCTGATCTTCCTCTGCTTCAGGGGCATCCCCATCTTTTTTGCGGCCTTTCTCTCCGGCATCTTCCTGCTTCTGACGGCCGGCATGGACGTGACAACGTCCTTCACGACCACGTATATCACCGGCCTGTCCGGCTATTTCGGAAAATTTTTCTTTATTTTCACCTTTGGTTCCCTGTTCGGCAAACTGACCGACATCAGCGGCGCGGCCGATTCCATCGCCAATACCATCGTGGATCGGTTCGGCCATCGGTTTGTCACCCCGGCGCTCGTCGTGGCGGGCATGGTGCTCTCCTACGGCGGCGTTTCGGTCTTCGTCTGCATGTTCACGCTGTACCCCATCATGCTGTCGCTCTTCCGCAAGGCCGATATCCCGCGTACCCTGATCCCCGGCGTCTACTTCGCGGGCGCCGGCACCGCCGCCTGCTGGATGCCCGGCTCGCCCCAGATCCAGAACCTGATCCCCGTACAGTACCTGGGCACCTCCACCACGGCCGCCTTTGCGCCCGGCATGATCGGCGCCGTTTTTGAAACGATCCTGATCTTCCTCTACATCATCTGGGAAACGAAACGCGCCAAGACCAAAGGGCTGCACTTCGAGCTCTCCCAGCGGGACTGGGAGATCATCGCCATGAAGGAGGGCAAAACCCTGCCCAATGTCTGGATCTCCCTGGCGCCGCTCGTCATCCTGCTGTTCGCGCTGAACTTTTTCCGTCTTCCGGTCGAGGTCGCCCTCTTCACCGGCGTGCTGGCCGCCCTGCTCTTTTACATGAGACAGATCCACTGGGGCCGCATCTGGGCCGACCTCTCCGACGGCACGAAGGACGCCCTGGGCGCTTTGTTCAACACGGCCGCGGTCGTCGGCTTCGGCACTCTGGTCCAGGCCACGCCCGCCTTCCAGCAGATCATCGAAAAGGTCACCGTCATGAACGGAAACCCCCTCCTCATCTCCACCGTCGCGATCGCGGTGCTGGCCGGCGTCTGCGGCTCCGGTTCGGGCGGCCTTGGGATCGCCCTTCCCATCATCATCAAATATTTCGTGCCGATGGGCGTCAATCTGGACGCGCTGACCCGCATCTCCGGGCTGAGCTGCCTCACCCTGGACTCCCTGCCCCACAACGGGCTGGTGGTTTCGGTGCTGAACGTGACCGGGACCGACCACAAAAGCGCCTACTTCCCTGTTTTTATGACAACCGTCGCCATTCCGCTCGTCACCCTGGTTTTCATGTTCCCCGTGTTCCTGGCCTTCGGAATGATGTAGTTGTAAGAGAGAAGCGGCCGAATTTGCCGCTTCCCGTCCCCCGCTTTTTGCTGTTCCCTTAAACTCAAATCAAAAGAAAGAAGGATTTTCCATGAAAAAGTACACCTGCACCGTCTGCGGCTATGTCTATGATGAGGCGGCCGGCGACCCCGACAACGGCGTCGCGCCCGGCACCAAGTGGGAGGATCTCCCGGAAGATTGGGTCTGCCCCATGTGCGGCGCGCCCAAGGAAAAATTCGAGGCCGAATAATCGGTCGTTCGGAGGGATACGATATGTCGTCGTGCAAAATTTCTGATGATGTCTATTCCGTTGGGATTTTAAATCCCGGCATGAGGATCTTTGATGTGGTCATGAGGACGGAGTACGGCACTTCCTACAACTCCTTTCTCGTGAAGGGCGCGGAAAAGACCGCCCTGATCGAAGTGTCCCATGCCGCGTTTTTCGATCCGTATCTCAGCAACATCCAGGAGGTCTGCGACCCGGAAAGCATCGATTATATCATCCTGAACCACTGCGAGCCGGACCATTCCGGCGCCTTGGCCGCGCTGCTCGCGCGCTGCCCGAATGCGACGGTGGTGGTGAGCAGGGCCGGCTCCATCTATCTCAAGAACATCACCAATCTGCCCGGCCTGCGCCTGCAGGTCGCCAAGGACGGGGACGTCCTCGACCTTGGCGGCAGGACGCTGAAGTTCATCCACGCGCCCTTCCTGCACTGGCCGGACAGCATGTTCACCTGGCTCGCCGAGGAACAGACTCTCTTTACCTGCGACTTTCTGGGCTGTCATTACTGCGAGCCCTACACCTTCGACTACCGCATTTCCCACCCGGCCGCGTACGAGCAGTCGTTCCGGGAGTACTACGACGCGATCTTCGCGCCCTTCCGCCCCTATGTGGTCGCCGGGCTGGAAAAAGTCCGGGCTCTGGAGCCCGCGCTGATCTGCACGAGCCACGGGCCGGTTCTGACCAAAGAAAACCGGATCGGCTTCGCGATGGAGCGTTACACCCAATGGAGCGCGCCCGAGGAACCCTCCGGCAGGTCCATCCCGGTCTTCTACTGTTCCGCATACGGGAATACCGAAAAGATTGCCGCCGCCATCCGGGACGGCATCCGGGAGGTCCTGCCGGATGTCGACACCGCCATCTACGACATCAACCAGTACGACATGCACACCCTCCAGAGCGTGCTCAACCGCTCGGCCGCTTTTGCCGTCGGCTCGCCGACCATCAACGCCGACGCGGTGGCGCCCGTGTGGAACCTGCTCAGTCATGTCGACGCGATCAACATCCGGAAGCGGCCCGCCCTGGTCTTCGGCTCGTACGGCTGGAGCGGAGAGGCAGTCCCCAATCTCATCGCCCGGCTGAACGGGCTCAAGTGCAGCGTATTCGGCGAAGGGTTCCGGGTCCTCTTCGTCCCTTGCGAGCAGGACCTGGAAAACGCAAAAGGACTCGGCAGGGCGTTCGCCCGCAGCCTGCAGCCCGCATAACAAAAAAGCCGCCGGAGCAGACGCTCCGGCGGCTTTTTTCAGGATCGGTCCCGCTTACAGCTTGTAGCAGACCTTTCCGGGGTTGAGGATCATGTTGGGGTCGAAGACTTCCTTGATGCCCTCCATCAGGCGCATGTTCACAGGACCGACGCTCTTGGCTAAGTAGTCGATCTTGCCCATGCCGATGCCGTGCTCGCCGGAGACCTGACCGCCCAGCTCGGTGCACTTGGCATAAACCTTATCCATGAAAGCATCGACCTGCTTGCGGAACTCGCCCAGCTCCATGTCGTTGCTGCAGGTGTAGATGTGGAGGTTGCCGTCGCCGGCGTGGCCGAAGCTCTTCACCTCGAAGTCGGACTCGCTCTCCAGGGACTTGACGTACTTCACGAAAGAGGGGATCTGGTTGACGGGAACGACCACGTCGCACTCGTCCAGCAGCTTGGTCTGCTCCTCGATGCCCTCGAGGAAGGAGTCGCGGGCTGCCCAGGAATCCTTCAGCTTGGTGGGGGTGTCGGCGAGCAGCACGTCCAGCGCGCCCTCCTCGACGACCATCTCCGCAGCGGCCTCGATGGAAGACTCAAGGGCCTCCATGCTCTCGCCGTCGAAGGTGGCCAGCAGGTAAGCGCCGACCTCCTGGCCGTCGAACTGCTTGGGGAACACGGCGCGGCCCAGGAACTCCTCGGAGGAGATCAGGATCTCGCGCTCAAAGAACTCCAGGGTCTGGGGCTTCAGGCCGATCTTGTAGAACTTGGGCACGGTGGAGATGCAGGCCTCAAGGTCGGTGAAGGGCACGACAAGGCTGACGATGGTCTTGGGGGCGGGGATCAGCTTCAGGGTGATCTCGGTGATGACGCCCAGGGTGCCCTCGGAGCCGATCATGAGATCGAGGAGGCTGT